>NZ_BDHF01000003.1:0-55736 GCF_054786115.1 Treponema sp. R80B11-R83G3
CTCCGTGACAATGGGTTTTGTCGCGCCTGATACTGTATCGCCTTTTACATAATTCTCACTTTCCGCGACTGTAAAGACCACCTTGTAAGGAATCTGAATATCAATAACTTTTCCTTCCCAAATGGTAAGCTGGTAAACGTCGTTTTCTTTTAAGTACAATTTTTTATCCGGGTTATCAGATATGGAAACTTCGTACTGGTCGTAAGTTTCGTTATCCATAAAATGGTAATTGTCCTGATCGGCATATTGGTACTGGCAGGCGTGAACATCGACCTGCGCGTCTTCCACTTCCTGCTGTGTGGGGACTGTAATGCTGAGCACCGAGCCGTCTTTAATACTTTTCATTTTAATTCTGGCGATTGCCGTCCCTTTGCCGGGCGTGTGAAATTCCCTTTCAACTACAATATAGGGCTGGCCTTTTTGTAAAAGACAGGTTCCTTTAACGATTTCTCCGCATCGAATCATTTTTATCCTCTTTAATAAGTTTTAATGAATAAGTATACCAAAAATGGATTTTTTTTGGAAGTGGTAAAAAACGCATGATTTGCCTGTTTATTATAGATGACAAAGGTATTATTTTATGATAATTTAAGTAATTATGAACATCAAAGACAGCGTTTACAGCGAGAATTGGCTTTATGCGTTTTTTAACTCATTTTTGATACCAACTCTGCGTCCTGCATTTTGTAAGAGCGTTCCTTCAATATTTTACAATTTTTTCTTTCGTCAGTTTCGGGCGGCGTATTTGCCGGGCAGGATTCCGGTTACAAAAGTCGATCACGCGCTGGATGAAAAAATCCCGTTTGTCCCGTCATGGGTGACAATCTACCTTGACTTTATTCATTTTTGGATAAGAATGATAACTTTTTTTCTTAAGCGCTATAAACGCAAAGCGCATATCCCGATGAAAGATTTTATTTATTCAATTGGCGGACTCTACGCTTTTGCGGCTGAAGTTTACAAAAAAAATATGTCAACGACAAAGCGCCCGTTTTATATAGCAAGGCCGCGTTTTTTTGTGATTCATTTAATGGACCCCCACCTGATGTGCATTCCAAGCCTTCACGTTATGATAGTTATTCACACTTATTTGCAATTTGTAGAAACCGCCAAAAAATTGGGAGAGTATGAAAAATTAAAAGATCAGGCGCTGGAATTAAAACAAGGCGCGTTGGCTATCAGCCAGGCGATTCTTTTTGTAAAACAGCACAGCGTAAACTGCATACCCGCTGCGTTATACGCAATGACTTGTTTCAGCCCCGACCTCTTTCCTCCGCAGGAAGCGCAAGCGTTTACGGCTCTTCTTTTCTCTCCCGCGCCAAAAGCCTGTGAAGCATTGAAAAAAATCCGCGTACACCCGTCCGCCGCCCCATTAACAAAGATTCAAGAAGAAGACAAGGCGCGGATAAGGAGCCACATTCTTAAATTGTACAATCAGTTTCTTGAAGAGAAAAAAACCGCAAAATCATGGGAGGAGCCGCTGCTTAAATTTCTTCGAGAGTATGAGGGGAGTGAAAACCAATGAACAGTGAGCAGTGAGCAATTAGCAATGTTGTTGTTCGTTATCTGCGCGTGAAAGTAATACGCTGCGCTTGCTAACAATAATCCCACTCTCTACTCTGCGCGTGAAAGTAATACGCTTTGCTTACAAATAACAACCCCGCTCCCCATTGCTCACTGCTCATTGCTCACTGTTCAAACTCTTTCCACAAATTATCCATCACCGGCGGATCTGCTGTTACGCGAATTATTTCGCTTCTGTTCAATGGATCGGGGAAGCAAAGCGACCTTGCGTGAAGGCGGATGCCGCCGGTTTTTTCACTGCGTTTCGCTCCGTATTTGAGATCGCCTTTTATGTGGAGCTTTTCGGCGGCAAATTGCGCGCGTATCTGATGATGTCTGCCTGAAAGCAGTTGTACTTCTACAAAAAGATAATTCCGTCCTTCGCCCGTAACTCTGTAACGCAATGCCGCCTTTTTACGGTTAGGACCGTCTTTTTTATGCGCGAATGATTTGTTTTTACTGGAAACAGTTTCTATCCAGTGAATAAGCTCTCCGCTTTCAGGCAGAGGGCGGGAAGGCTTTTCTATTACAGCCCAGTAAGTTTTTTCGACAGGGCAGGGCAGTACGTTATCCCCCGCAAAAGCAGCATTTAAAAAGGAAAGTGCGTCTCTAGTTAACGCAAAAAGAGCGCACCCCGTAACAGGCACATCAAGCCGATGTACAGCCTCAACAAGTTCCACCCCATTTCCAATTTGCTCATTATTAATTGCTAATTTCTCATTGCTAATTGCTAATTGCTTATTATTCATTGCTAATTTCTCATTGCTAATTGTTAATTGCTCATTGCTAATTGTTAATTCCCCATTGCTAATCGCATTGGCTAGTTCTTTGGGCAAACCCATCATGCCCCCTTTTGCGCCTTCAACCGCCTCGCCTATTAACTTGTTCACAACAACGCACGCCGCGCTTTGATAGAGGATGCGGGATTTAACGGGAATTATAGAATTATTCTCCATCTATCAATCCCATTCTTAACTTTTCATAAATAACCCTTTGAGCCGCATCTTGTAGTCTGTCACGTGAAAGCCGTCCGTCTTCAATAGCGGTAATTATTGCCTGATGGGTTTTTTGTAAATTGTCAGGCCAGACAAGAATCATATCCGCTCCGGCGGCGATGGAAAAAACAGCCGCTTCTTCGGGACTGGTACTTCCCGCAGCCGCCATTATAAAATCATCGCTAATAATAATTCCTTCAAAGCCTAAATCGCCCCTGAGCCAGTTTCCCATAACGGCGGGAGAAAGACTGGCAATTTTATCGTCAATCGACGGAGCGAGAGTGTGGGCGGCCATAATTGCCCTTGCGCCATTTTTAATTAGGGAGGCAAAAGGAGAAACAAGATTATCAAGAGCGGCTCTGTCCATGTCAAGCACGGACGGGGAGCGGTGGGGGTCGGGACCGGCGCTTGCGGGGAAGTGCTTGACTACGCATAGAACTCCAGCCTGTTCCATTCCTCGAATAAAAGCTTCGGCGGCCTGCGCGGTAAAAAACGGATCCGGCCCGTAAGAGCGGCTTAAAAGAAATTTACGGTTGCCGTCAAAAAGATACTCCGCCACAGGGGCAAGGTTCATTGTAATGCCCAAATTATGAAGCTCTTTGCCCGCTTTTAAACTGTCGGCTTCTATTGCTGAAAGCGTTTCCGTTCTTCCCTGTGAAATATGCTCGTAATAAGAAGACGCGGCGGGCAGGTTCGCCACGCCTCGCCTGAAACGGTTAACAGTTCCGCCCTCGTGATCTACAGCGATAAATGGGGAAATATTAGATTCGTTTTTAATTAACTTTTCAATTTGAGCGAGATGGGCATGAATAGTGTCGTTATCAGTATTGAGGTTGTACTTGAATAGCATTATCCCGCCTGCGGGTATCGCGGTAAATAAATTGATCATCTTGACGGACATACCCTCTTTGCCGCCTGTGCCGCTTATGAGTACCTGAGAAACAAGAAGCCGGTTGTCTAGGGAATCGGCTATTTCACGCGCCCTTACACGGAGCGGGTCTTCTTCAATTATGGTGATTTCTTCTTCAATAATTGGCGTAACCACGCGCCCGACACAGGAAAAAAAGAGAAAAAATAACGGCACTCCGCATAAAAATCGCATAAACCAGTATAAACAAATGCTTTACGGCTGTCCATAAAAGAAGAATTTACCACGAACTTTCGTGTGGTTCGTGGTAAATCTCTTAATTAGTCCACTTGACTTTTTTTTCCATTCTGTGTAATTTGTTAATACATTGAGGAGAGAACAGAAATGATAAATTTTTTAAAAAGTATTGTAGACAGTTTTGGCATACTAAATATGACGCCCCATCAGGGAATAATGATAATTATCGCGTTGTTTTTTCTATACCTTTCCGTCGCTAAAAAAATTGAACCGCTTCTTTTGCTTGGGCTGGCGTTTGGGATGTTGATCGCCAATCTTCCCAGTTCAAGAACAATGGGCGTGGATTTAAACGCGCTTGAAGATGTTGCGAGGGCGGCGGCAAACGCGGCGCCTCTTTCTTCGTATTATGTTAATCCGGTCAGCGGTAATCCCGGCCTGTTAAATATAATATATAAAGGCATAAAACTGGTAGTTTTCCCGCCGATGATTTTCCTTTGCATAGGAAGCATGACGGATTTCGGACCGCTTATAGCTTCCCCAAAAAGCTTCCTTATCGGCCTTGGAGCGCAGTTTGGAATATTTGTATCAATGGGAATTTCCTACTTTGCGGGAAAATTTCTTTCACCGTATATTCCCGGTTTAGACGAGTTTAAGATTTGGGAATGCGCCGCTATCGGCATAATCGGGGGCGCGGACGGCCCTACCGCCGTATATACGTCGATAATGCTCGCTCCTAAATTATTACCCGCGATTAGTATAGCCGCCTTTTCATACATGGCGCTTGTTCCTTTTATCCAGCCGCCTTTTATGAGGTTGCTTACAACCAAAAAAGAACGCGTGATTGTAATGCCAGAACCCAAACACGTTACGCAAAGTCAAAAGATAATGTTCCCAATTTTATTGGCTATCGGCGTGTTATTGCTGATTCCCGCAGCCGGAGCGTTAATTGCGATGTTATGTCTTGGAAATTTGATTAAAGAAAGCGGCGCTGTAGACCGTATCGCAAGGGCGTTACAGGGAGATTTTTTAAGTATCATTACTCTTTTTGTAGGTTTTTCAATTGGCTCTTCAGCTACTGCGGAAATCTTCCTTACATTCCAGACGATAATTATTCTTGTTTGCGGCGTTATAGCGTTCGCCTTTGGAACAGTCGGCGGCATTCTTATTGCCAAGCTTCTTAATGTATTAACAGGCGGAAAAGTTAATCCGCTTATCGGCAACGCCGGAGTTTCCGCCATGCCTATGGCGGCTCGTATTTCCCAGAAAATGGGCATAAAGTATAACCCCGATAATTACCTTTTAATGCACGCGATGGGGCCGCTTGTTTCTGGCGTAATTGGGTCGGCTATTTGTTCGGGGATTTTTATTACTTACTTTGTGCCTATAATGAATCAGGCTTTGGCTCCATAGGGGATTTCGGTAACAGTTATTGTACGATTATTTACCTTGAAATAACCGCTACTTTTAAGTATTATTTATAAGTGAGGATATTCAAAAACCCTTGGTTTACCAGATTTGCTTCTAAAGAGGGTATACAAGACAGCGAACTTAAAGACATAGTGAATAATGTCCTTGAGATCGGACAGGCCGACGTTGATTTGGGAGGCGGCGTTTATAAAGTACGGATAGCCCGTTCCGGAGAAGGAAAGGCGGGAGGGTATCGGGTTATTGTGTTTTTCAAAAAAGATGAACGGACATTTTTTCGCTATGGTTTTGCTAAGTCAACATTAGATAATATAAACAAGGGAGAGTTAAAAGTAATGAAAAAGCAGGCAAAAAAATATTTTGCCCAATCCGATGAACAGATAAAGATACAACTAATGAACGGTACTTTATTGGAAATAATATAAGGAGATAAAAATGGAAAATGATATGGAGTGGAAAGGAAAATATAAAAGTGAGCTTCTAATGGTTCTCCACACGGACGCGCAAGCGTTACATAAAGCCGGAGTAATCAACGACAAAGAAATGCGGGAATATGACCGGGATTGCTTTATTTCCTCACCTGAAAAATCTTCCAACAGTATCAGTGTTCAGATAAAAACAATACCTGTCTATGCCGGTAACAAATGATTTTATAATGATTTATTGTAAATAGTATTCTTATCGCTCAGACGCTTTCTTTTCAAAGTGTGAAAATTGCAGCGTAAAACTTGCCCTTCCCTGCGATACGCTGCGAAGGCTTGTCATAAACCCGAACATTTTTTCCATCGGCGCCTGCGCTTTTATTTCGTCAATATCGGATTTTGAATTCATGCTGATTATCTGTCCGCCCCTTTGCGTGACAAGGCTCATCACCTCGCCGACAAAATCATGTGGGGTATTTAAATCGACCGCCATTATCGGCTCAAGAAGGATGGGGCTGGCGTTTCTGCACGCTTCGTCAAAAGCCATGCTGGCGCAGGCTTCAAACGCGAAGGCGGTTCCCGTTTGTTCCGAATATTGAATGTTTGTTACAGTCGCAGTTATATCGATACAGGGGTATCCCATTACTATGCCCGATGAAAACGCCCCATTAACTCCGCGCTCAACCGCCTCGATTATCTCCTGTGGAATTTCGCTTTTGCCGGAAGATGTTTTTGCAGTATAAATATATTTATTGCCGCTGCCGCGCCCTGCCGGTTCTACGCGCAGGGTAACGCCGGCGGCGTTTTCTTTTCCGGCGATAATTTTAGAAAAACTTTCGCTGTGTTCTTTTACCGCGCTAATTGACTCGCGGTATGTTACCTGCGGATTGCCTACCTTCGCTCCAAGTTTGTACTCTCTTAATATGCGCGTAACAAGAACGTCAAGGTGCAATTCCCCCATGCCGGAAATAATTAATTGCCCTGTTTCTTCATTTTCCCTTGTCGTAAAAGTGGGGTCTTCTTTGGAAAGAATCGCTAGAATATCCTTTAATTTATCCTGATCGGAAATTGTTTTCGGCTCTATGGAAATTGAAATTACAGGTTCGGGAAACTGCATTTTTTCAAGCACTACAGGCCATCCTTCGCTTCCAATTGTATCTCCAGTCTGCGCAAGTTTCATACCGATAATAACGCCGATGTCTCCCGCGATAAGGCTGTCTATCGGCTCGGATTTATTCGAGTGCATTCTTAAAATTCTATTCGCCCTTTCGCGTTTTTTCTTGCCTACATTGTAAACGGAACTGCCTGACTTAAAAGAACCTGAGTAAACCCTCACATAACAAAGGCTTCCGGCTTCTCTGTCATTTTGAATTTTAAAAACAAGGCCGAGCGGGTTCCCGTCGGGATTGCATGGAATACTGATGTCTTCCTCTTTTTTTAAATTATGCCCGACTTCGGGAGCGCACTCGTCGGGCGCGGGAAGGTAATCGACAACCGCGTCAATAACCGGCTGAACGCCCAAATTACGCCGTGACGCGCCCGCAAACATCACAAGCACGTCGCGTTTAATCACTGCTTTGCGAATAACGCTCTTTATCAAAGAGGCCTCTATTTCTTCACCGGCAAGGTATTTTTCCGTTATCGCGTCAGAAAAGCCCGACAGAGCATCAATCAGTTTTTCTCTCCATTGTTTTGCAGTGTCTTGCCGTTGAGGCGCTATCGGAGAAAAAACCATATCTTCGCCGTTGTTATCCCAGCGGATTTCTTTCATTTCGATTAAATCAATTACGCCCTCAAAAGAGCTTTCTTTCCCAATTGGTATTTGCAGGGCGAGAGTGTTAATTTTTAATTTATTTTTTACGTCTTCAATAACATTAAAAAAATCCGCTCCGGCGCGGTCCATTTTATTCACATAACCCACGCACGGGACGTTATATCTGCACGCTTGCCGCCATACGGTTTCCGTTTGAGGTTCCACTCCATGAACTGCGTCAAAAATAGCGATAGCGCCGTCCAAGACGCGAAGGGAGCGCTCAACCTCGGCGGTAAAATCGACATGGCCGGGAGTATCGATAATGTTGATTTGGAACCCTTTCCAGTAAGCGGTAGTGGCGGCGCTTTGAATCGTTATGCCGCGTTCCTGCTCCTGATCCATCCAGTCCATGATCGCCTCGCCGTCGTCAACCTCGCCGATACGGTGGCTTTTTCCGGTATAAAAGAGAATTCTTTCCGTGGTAGTCGTCTTGCCGGCATCAATGTGCGCCATTATGCCGATGTTCCGCATTGTCGAAAGCATAGGTCATTTTAGACAAGAAATTAAATTTATTCAACTATGAAAGTATTTTAAGGATTAAACGAAAAATTTTTTAAAAACAGTCAAGCAAAACCGCTACCTCGCACCCATATAGGGTAACAACAATTTTGTTGTTAAGGAGAGTAAATGAAAAATCAAAATCCTACTCAGTACGAGTGGGGCCCTTTCCCTTTCGAGGGCGGGACGCAAGTCTTTGACATCCGCCACGATCCGGTGTTCAAAACCGTATTCACAAGAGACACCGCAAACTCGAGAGCCGCGTTGTCTGATCTGATTTCGGCGCTTATAGGCAGCGTTATCAAAGTGGAGACGATCACCGCCAATGAACCGCCCGTCAGCGATCTGCGGCAGCGGTATTTGCGCTTCGACATCGCCTGCAAAACAAAAAAAGGCGAGCCGATAAACGTTGAAATGTCCTTCAATCCAAAGGCTAACGAGCATGTGCGTCTTGAGTACCACGCCGCGAGATTATTCGCAGGACAGGAGCTTCACGGAAAAGGAAAAAATTATATCGATTTGAAAAAAACGTATCAAATCGCCATTCTGGCGAAGAAAAAATTTTTCCCTGACAAAGACCTAATACACGATTTTATCTATTACGATCCCAAAACCCGTATTTCTCTAGGCGGAAAGACCAGAATAATAACCGTCGAACTTGAGAAAACGAAACCCATAGTAGAAAAACCGATTGAAAAGATGACAACTGCGGAACTATGGGCTGTATTTTTTGAATATTTGACAGATCCCGAAAAAAGGGCTAAAATTGTTGATATAATTAATAAAGAGGAGGGCATAGCGATGGCGGTAAAAACAATGAAAGGCTTCACGCAGAGGGAATTGGATTACATACGCGAGTCTTATCGGATAAAATGCGATATGGACTATCAGGACGAAGTGGTAACCGCCCAGCGCGAAGTTCTTAAAGTTGGCCGCAGAGAACGCAAAAAAGGCCGCGAGGAAGAGAAACTAATAATCGCGAAAAATTTGCTTGTAAAAGGTTCAACGCCTGAATTTGTGCATGATATTACAGGACTCTCTTTGGAGAAAATTAAGGAATTAAATTGTTGATATAATCAATAAAGAGGGGGGGGAAAAAAAAATCTTCGCTATCTTATCACAAAACCCACGCACAGCCCTCAAACAACAACCCCTCATCCCTTTTCTTCGCTTTCTTTGTTCGCTCCTTGTTCGTGTGGTTTGTGGTAAAATTCTTCCCTCTCCGAGCAAAAAAAAGGCTCCCCTAACGGAGAGCCTTTTTCGTCTGACCACTCTGGAGTGATCAGACTATGCAGTCAAATTAGAACATTACCATAATTGCTACAGGAACGCCCCAAGAAATTCTGCCGTCTTTGCCATCGATGCCGCTTTGTGACCAAAGTTGGACGCCGACCAGGAATTGCGCGCCCCATTCTTCTCCAATACGGATGTACGGGTTAAAGTGCCAGCCCATTAAACTGTGATCGCTATCATCACTATTCGTTATCATAGAAAGACCAACGCCTATAAAAGCCGCAAGGTTGTCACCGAGGGAGAAATAGGGGACTAATTCAGCAAGTATTTTGGTAAACTTATCATCGCCGCCCAATGTTGCTACCGTGCGGAATTTAATGCCAAATGCGTCTGTCGCATATTTTACGCCTAAACCAACGCCGATGGGATTAACGACCTCATCTCCTGCAGAGTCATGGCTTGCAAGCTTGTAACTAAATCCGAAATCAATGCCTAAATCGCCAAAAGTTCCGCCGTAATAAAGGAAGATTGAAGCAGGGTCATCATAGCCCTTGGTTCCTGTAGCGGGAGTACCTGCAACAATTTTTGTATAACCTGTTCCATTAAAAAAGTATTTATCAGTACCATCACTAATTATAGTTGCACCGTCGGGAGCAGAAACACCACCAGTACCTGGGACATAATCGCCTTTATCATAGCCAAGACCGCCAACATAGGTAAGTGCGATATTTCCAAAATCAAGTTTTAAATCAACTTGCGCCATGGTTTTTTTGAACGCATCCGCTGTTTCACCGCCGCCCTGGAACGGAATTGCAATGTTAATGCCAAGAATGTCAATAGGGGTAATGTTCAGGTGCAAAGCGTTTCCGCCATAGCCGCCGTAGAACACGTCTCTGGTCTTAATAGGCTGACCATAGCTATTTATAGGTCCTTTATCATCATCAGAAACGCCATAATATTTACCATTACCTCCCCAGCCCCAAATGTTGTTGCCGCCAAACGCGACTCCGCCGTCATAGGGATTCTCATGGAACATCCAGCCGGTTATGCCTTCTTTTCCGTACATACCGTCACCATTTCCGCCGATGAGCACTTTTAACTGGTCAATGGGCTTCCAAAACGCATAAGCATCAGTGACTTTAGTATCACCATTAAAGCGAATATAGCCGCCGAATTTGCCGTCTTGCACTTCACCATAACCGTCAAGGCGAAGCCGCTCAAACCCGCCGCTTGCCGTAACTTTGGTAGCATCGTCACTGAGATCATTGCCGCCGGCATCTTTACCGGATGCGCCCTGGAACGGCGTTACGATTCCAAATACGTTGGCGCCTACATCCACGGCAAACGCGGCTGTGGCCACTAACGCGAAAACCACTGAAAGAACAATCAGTTTTTTCATTCTAAAATTCCTCCTAACATTTGATAAGAGAGAGCGCCGCACGAGCGCCCTGTGCCTCTTTATCTCCCACTCCCCTCCCATAAAGGGAGGTTTTTTTGACCCGTTTTTTTCCGCATGGAGTGCGTAAAATAAACGAACCTTTTTTTTGAGCAATTAATTGCGTTCAATATTAGGGGGGTTAGCGGATTAAATAAAAAATGTTTAACGCTTGTTATGTGATAATTAAAAAGAAAAAAAATTGATAATAAATTCGATAAAAATAAATTTTTATCGCAAAATGAGAAAATATTGAAGAAATTGCCGAGAAATATTGGACTAATTTGACAATAAATAAAATAGCTAGGATTGTAACCTTTTTATTTAAGAATTTTTATTGTATAAGATAAGTTGCCGGAAAAATTCTTGGCAATTTCAATATTTCTTCTCATATATAATTGAAAAGAAAATAAGAATTAATTTAAACGTCTAAAATTTGACGGAGAATTTTAGATATTTTACCACATAATTTGGAAAATATGTAATATATTAAGATTATTTTTTGAATTTTGGTGTTATTCTTCTTTTCATTTTTGTCAATCTAAATAAAAAATTTAGTCAAAAAATGAATTAATATTTTTAAAATTTAGTTGAATACTTGACAAAAGTATGATAGATTGTATATTAGTAGTATGCACAGGCAAAAAAGTAATCGTTGATTACCGCCTGTGCTAAATGGGCTTAATTGCTCAAAAAAAAGGTTCGTTTGTTTTTCACGTTTAACGCGTAAAAATAATTGAGCCAAAAAACCTCCCTTTATTGGGAGGGGAGTGGGAGATAAAGAGGCACAGGGCGCTCGTGTGGCGTTCTCTCTTATCAAATGTTAGGAGGAATTTTAGAATGAAAAAACTGATTGTTCTTTCAGTGGTTTTCGCGTTAGTGGCTGCAGCCGCTTTTGCTGTGGATGTAGGCGCCAACGTATTTGGAAAGGTAACGCCGTTCCAGGGCGCGTCCGGTAAAAATGCCGACGGCACAGATCTTAGTGACGATGATACCAAAGTTACTGCAAGTGGCGGATTTGAGCGGCTTCGCCTTGACGGTTACGGTGAAGTGCAGGACGGCAAATTCGGTGGCTATATTCGCTTTAATGGTGATACCACAGTTACTGATGCTTATGCGTTTTGGAAGCCCATTGACCAATTAAAAGTGCTCATCGGGGGAAATGGCGATGGTTTCTACGGAAAAGAAGGCATAACCGGCTGGATGTTTAACGAGAACCCCTATGACGGCGGAGTCGCGTTTGGCGGCAACAACATTTGGGGCTGGGGATCTACGGGTTATTATGGTGGTGGTGAAGCTGGCGATACAAATGCCTACGGCCAGCCTATTAAGACCAGACACGTGTTCTACGGCGGCTATGGCGGAAACGCTTTGCACCTGAACATTACCCCCATTGACATTCTTGGCATTAACATTGCAATTCCGTTCCAGAGCGGCGGAGAAACAGCGGATGTGTTCAAAAACACCATGGCGCAACTTGACGTAAAACTTGATTTTGGAAACATCGCCCTTACCTATGAAGGCGCCAGCGGAGAAGGTCTTGACCAGTCCAAAATTTATCTGTATTACGGCGGCTCCTTTGGAGATTTAGGTATTGATTTCGGTTTTAGTTATAAGCTTGCCGGTAAAGACGAAGCTGACGAAAGTGTTACTTTCCCCATCGGCGTTGGTTTAGGCGTGAAATATGCCACTGACGCATTCGGCGTTAAATTCCGCGCAGTGGCAACATTGGGCGGCGATGATAAGTTAACCTGCATACTGACTGAATTACAACCCTATTTCCCCCTTGGCGACAACCTTGTGGCATTTGTAGGCCTCGGTCTTTCTATGACAACGCCTGATGAGGGTGACGCTATAATGGGCTGGCATTTTAACCCGTACATCCGCGTTGGAGAAGAATGGGGCGCGCAATTCTTAGTCGGCGTCCAAGTTTACTCACAGAGCGCTGGGGATGGCGGAGACGGCAGAATCTCTTGGAACGTTCCTGTAGCAATTATGTTAATGTTCTAATTTAGCGAATAGGGAATAAATCCCTATTATGCGAAAAAGGCTCTCCGCTAGGAGGGCCTTTTTTTGTACTGGTAGAGAGAAGAGGTTCTCACGAAGAACGCTTAGAAAGAGAAGATCACGAAGAAGCTGTTATTATCGATCGGAAAGCGTTCGGGGAACGAAGACGAATTTTTTCATCACTATTTTTTAAAAAATATCACATAACAGAAGGTTAAACATTTTATATTTAATCCTCAAAACGCCTAATATTGAACGCAATTAATTGCTCAAAAAAAAGGTTCGTTTATTTTGCGCACTCCATGCGTAAAAAAACGGGTCTAAAAAAACCTCCCATCAGGGAGGGGAGTGGGAGATAAAGAGGCACAGAACGCTCGTGCGGCGTTCTCTCTTATCAAATGTTAGGAGGAATTTTAGAATGAAAAAACTGATTGTTCTTTCAGTGGTTTTCGCGTTAGTGGCTACAGCCGCTTTTGCTGTGGATGTGGGCGCCAACGTATTCGGAATCGTAACGCCGTTCAGTGGCGCATCAGGTAAAGATGCCATGGGCGTAGATCTCAGTGACGATGATACCGCAGTTACGGCAAGCGGCGGGTTTAATAGGCTTCGCCTTGATGGTTATGCTGAAGTGCAAGACGGCAAATTCGGCGGCTATATTCGCTTTCAGGGTGATGATGTTAGTGTCCCAGATGCTTATGCGTTTTGGAAACCCATTGACCAGTTAAAAATACTCATTGGTGGAAATGGCGATGGCTTCTATGGAAAAGAAGGCGTAACCGGTTGGGGTTTCCAGGGGAATCCTTATGATGGCGGAGTCGCGTTTGGCGGCAACAACATTTGGGGATGGGGAAATAATTATTATGGTAGCTTTGGTGGCGCGGCAAATGCCTATGGTCAACCTATTAAGACCAGAGACGTATTCTACGGCGGCTATGGCGGAAAGGCTTTGCACCTGAACATTACCCCCATTGACATTCTTGGCATTAACATCGCTATTCCGTTCCAGAACGGTGGAAAAACAGAGGATGTGTTCAAAAATTTATTTGCGCAAGTGGATGTAAAGCTTGATTTTGGAAATATCGCCCTTAGCTATGAGGGCGCCAGCGGAGAAGGTCTTGACCAGTCCAAAATTTATCTGTATTACGGCGGCTCTTTTGGAGATTTAGGCATTGATTTCGGTTTTAGTTATAAGCTTGCCGGGAAAAACGAGGCAGACGAAAGTGTTACTTTCCCCATCGGCGTTGGTTTAGGCGTGAAGTATGCTACTGACGCGTTCGGCATTAAATTCCGCGCAGCGGCAACATTGGGTGGCGATGATAAGCTTACTGCAATACTGGCTGAATTACTCCCCTATATCCCCCTCGGCGACAACATTGCGGCTTTTTTAAGCGTTGGTCTTTCTATGACAGTGCCTGAAGATGGTGACACATTATTGGGTTGGCATCTTAACCCATACGTCCGTATTGGAGAAGAATGGGGCGCGCAATTCCTAGTCGGCGTCCAACTTTACTCACAAAGCGGTTGGGATGGCAAAGACGGCAAAATTTCTTGGGGCGTTCCTGTAGCAATTATGGTAATGTTCTAATTTGACTGCATAGTCTGACCACTCCAGAGTGGTCAGACGAAAAAGGCTCTCCGTTAGGGGAGCCTTTTTTTTGCTTGGAGAGGGAAGAATTTTACCACGAACCACACGAACAAGGAGCGAACAAAGAAAGCGAAGAAAAGGGATGAGGGGTTGTTGTTCGAGGGCTGTGCGTGGGTTTTGTGATAAGATAGCGAAGAAAAATCTTTTTTCCCTCTTTGTGATCTTAGTGTGAGGTCTTTGGGCGAATTAATTTTTAAGTTTTATGTTATAATCGGGTAATTGTTTTTGTTGACAGCCCTGTAACAGCTTGTATCTGTTCCGTCAAAAAGCCCATTGTTTTCATTTTTCGGGCATTTTCAAGGTTGGCCTCTTTTCGGCCTTTATTAAGGGCTTTACGGGCTTCGCGCTGGGCGGTTACCACTTCGTCCTGATAGTCCATGTCGCATTTTATGCGATAAGACTCGCGTATGTAATCCAATTCCCTCTGCGTGAAGCCTTTCATGGTTTTTACCGCCATCGCTATGCCCTCCTCTCGATTGATTATATCAACAATTTTACCCCTTTTTTCGGGATCTGTCAAATATTCTATAAATACAGCCCATAGTTCCGCAGTTGTCATCTTTTCAATCGGTTTTTCTACTATGGGTTTCGTTTTCTCAAGTTCGACGGTTATTATTCTGGTCTTTCCGCCTAGAGAAATACGGGTCTTGGGATCGTAATAGATAAAATCGTGTATTAGGTCTTTGTCAGGGAAAAATTTTTTCTTCGCCAGAATGGCGATTTGATACGTTTTTTTCAAATCTGTATAATTTTTGCCTTTTCCGTGAAGCTCCTGTCCTGCAAATAATCTCGCGGCGTGGTACTCAAGACGCACATGCTCGTTAGCCTTTGGGTTAAAGGACATTTCAACGTTTATCGGCTCGCCTTTTTTTGTTTTGCAGGCGATGTCGAAGCGCAAATACCGCTGCCGCAGATCGCTGACGGGCGGTTCGTTGGCGGTGATCGTCTCCACTTTAATAACGCTGCCTATAAGCGCCGAAATCAGATCAGACAACGCGGCTCTCGAGTTTGCGGTGTCTCTTGTGAATACGGCTTTGAACACCGGATCGTGGCGGATGTCAAAGACTTGCGTCCCGCCCTCGAAAGGGAAAGGGCCCCACTCGTACTGAGTAGGATTTTGATTTTTCATTTACTCTCCTTAACAACAAAATTGTTGTTACCTATATATGGCGCCCAAGTATGCACCGCGTTAAGCGGTGTGGCTGAATAAATTAACATGGCGTGGCGCTCAATAAAAGTATTAAGATGAATAATGCGCGAGGGCTTTAGCCCGAGTAGTGCGCCCGGAGCGAGAGTAGTGGTTTTGCTTGACTGTTTTTAAAAAATTTTTCGAATAATTTTCAAGAGTGACATCCATAAAAACAATTATTAACATATCATTAATTACTGCCTGTTAATAACAATCCGCTGCCAACTAATTTCTGTTGCTTAATATTTGATAATAAGTTAAGATAAGTTAAATATGAGTATAGGTTTGTCTTATGTTCTTGTAACTCCTTACACTGTCGCTAAAAGCAGAACCGGCGGAGTGCTTTCGCGGCTTTTAACGCGTACCGATTTGGAATTGGCAGGAGCGCAGATATTCGCGGCTGATCAGAAATTTGCGGATGAATACGCGCTTTCACTTAGAAAAAGGGCGCCTCAGAACCAGCTTGTTCTTTTGGCGGATTATGTAAAGCAGTATTTTGGCCCGTCAGGCGGAAGGCCGCACAGAACGCTTTTTCTTTTATTTAAAGGGGAAAACCCCTGCGAAAAACTTTTAAACGTATGCGGTCATTTATACACCCAGCATGTCGAAGTTGACGCTCTAGCCGGAGAGACAATCCGCGATACGTATTCGGATTTAATTTTTTCCGCCGAGAATTCCGAAGAAGTCCGTTATTTTGAACCTGCCGTTCTTACTCCAAGGTCTCAGGATGAGGCGAATTACGATCTGAAAATGTTCGCCAATTTTCTTGACGGCAAGGAAAACATTGTTCAAAATGTCGTGTATCCCGATCCGTCAAAAATAGAAAGAACCCTTGTAATTATAAAGCCCGATAACTGGAAATATAATTCTTCCCGTCCCGGCGCTATTATCGACATGTTTTCCCGCACCGGCCTTCGCATAATAGGAATTAAAGTTCACCGTTTTTCACTTGCGCAGGCTCTTGATTTTTACGGGCCTGTGGAAGACGTACTAAAAGAAAAATTAGCCCCCAATTTTGGCAAGAGGGCGATTGAGCTTTTAGAAAGAGAATTTAATTTTACAATAAGTAATGAATTATCTAATGTTTTAGGAGCGGGGTTTGGCGCGGAATGCGCAAGAGATCAATTTTACAGTATTGTAGAGTTTATGTCGGGAAGACGGCCTTGCGGCTATCCGCCTGAAGACATGGAAAAACCCGGTGATGTTAAATGTATGATCATTGTCTACGAAGGTGAGAACGCGGTTAAAAAAATTAGGGATGTGCTTGGACCTACGGATCCGCTCAAAGCTCCGGACGGCACCGTCCGCCGAGAATTTGGCAGTAATGTAATGGTAAACACCGCGCACGCTTCTGATTCCGCAGAAAGCTATGAGAGGGAACAAAATATCGTAAGGCTCAATCATAATTCGCTAGTATCAATTATCAAAGAACACATTGGCTAAAAATTATAGTTGTTGGGAAATTTCAGTTTCCCAACAAGTCAATCATTGACTCTAAAAAATTAAATGGCTATATTTAATTGAGGCCCCTTCGTCTATCGGTTAGGACATGAGATTCTCAATCTTAAAAGAGGAGTTCGATTCTCCTAGGGGCTAATTACTCAACGTTATAATTTATCAATGTAGTAACAGGAGTGGGAGAGAGTATTTTGCCGTAATTGAGGAAGGGCAGGCCTACAATGCCGAAAATTTCCGGTACTATCGCGCCGCCTTCGATTAACAGGGAGCGGGCGGCGTTTAATGTGCCGCCTGTAGCGATAAGATCATCGGTAAGAAGTATGCGCTTTCCCTTTGGAACGTCGGCGGCATGAACTTCAATCTCGGCTTGGGCGTACTCAAGATCGTATTTTTTAGAGAGGGTAACGCCGGGAAGTTTGCCTTTTTTGCGGATTGGTATTACGGGGATGCTGTTGTGATACGCGTAAGCCGCGGCAAATAAAAAACCTCTTGCCTCTATCGCGGCTATCGCGTCAATGGTGTGCCCTGTGTAAATTTCAGTCATTTTGTCGATACAGTACTTAAAAGCTTTGGGAGTGGCAAGAATGCTTGTTATGTCATAAAAAAGAATGCCTTTTTTTGGGAAATCGGGAACCTTTCTAATATAGTCGTCAAGATTAAAATCGGACATTATTTTATCAATCCTTTAACCCATTTATCCATGTCAGACTGCTGGTAGCCGCCGTCTGTGGAAAGCATGGTTTCGCCCAAAGCGGCTTCGCAATCTTTTAAAATGCCACTGAGGTATTTTAGCGATTTTTGATTTATTGAAAAAATACCGCATTTTCTTCCCGCGAGATTGATATGAGAGAGCATCTCTTCAAGATAGGCAAACGATGATGGAGACGGTTTTTCACAGCCAATAAAAAATATATCGGCTGGGAGTAAATCGGTTCCCTCAAATTTATCCGCGTTTCTGATTTTTACGTCAAAACCGGCAAGGGCGGTTTTAATCGGCTCCGCTAATGAATTAATTGATTCAGTTCCATCGGTTATAATTAATGCTTTTTTGCTCACTGTCTTATCATCCTATAATATTTTTATTTAAGTGTCAATCGTTACTTGTGGTTCCCATTTTTTGAACCGAGTAATTTACAATACTCCAGAAATTGTCTTCTTTCTCAAGATAGTACGTGTATTCCCTTAATTCCGTGTAATTTGGGAACCTGTACCGTTGGAGGACTACGACGGTTCCCTCATCATTGTTATATTGGGTTTTTAAAATGTCAAAAGAAGTGGGAACAACCACAATATCCCCGTCAATTACCGCATTTTGAAGGTTTTGCCTGTAAGCGATAATCATCCGCCGTCTGCCTTCCTCGTTTTCCGCATTGTATTTCCGGCTTTGAACAGGGTCTTTTTTAAGCATGGCTTCAAGGTCGAGGTATAAAAAGAATTTTTCCCATTGTGAAGTCTGGCGGGCGTTAATCATATAGGCGACAACCTCATCGGGGGGGATTCTCTGCCTTACAAGAACCGCGCCTGTGGCGATGTCCATTTCAACCGGAATGCCGTCCGGACCTTTAATTTGGGCAGGACGCAGGGTCAGGCTGAGGTAGTTTGTTTCGACAGCTTGAGCTACGGTTGATTTGATAAGTTCCGGGTATATCTTTGCCTTGACCCTGAAAGAGCCGGTCTGCCCAAAATTGATATAATCGCAAAGATTCTCTACAAAAGAGAACGATTCGCCGCATTCAATCGCCACTTCGCGGAAAAAAACCTGCCCGGTTACAGTCCGTTTTCTTATTAACGAATCAGCCTGTTGTAAAGGGCGGTTGGACATCGTTCTTATGTCAAAATCAACGGAAAACGCCCTGTCATCGGCAAGCTTAAAACGGTATGGGGACGGGCTGTTATTGGTAATGATTATTTGAACGAAAATCGGATCTGTTTGAGCATAGTAAACGCGCCTGTCATAAAAACGGATGCTAAAATCCACCGTGCCGGGCGATTCAAGAGCGTAAATGTTGGAAAGGCTTGTTAATACCAAAAAGCTCAATATCCCAAACCGGATTAATTTTTTCATTATAACTCCCTTGTTTTTGGTGTTCACATTAAACACACTTCTATATTATAGTAATCGGTAGATTTCTATGAATACCTTATCATTTCCTGAACTTTTACAAAAGACAGGCGTATGCCGCAGTATTTCAACCCTTTTTGCCGCCGTAAAAGAGGGGAAATTCCCAATAGATATTGAGGGCTGCGAAGGCTCGCTAAATTCCCTGTTAATCGCCCAAATTTACAAGATTTTAGGAGGAAATATTTTTGTCATTGTCCCGCACGAGGACGCGGCTGACGGCCTTTTGGCGGATTTGGCTAATTCAGGCTTGCCTTGCGTTAAATTTCCATGGTGGGGAAACGCGCCATACAGGGAATTGTCCCCGCTTGCCCTAGTCTTTAGGGAAAGGGCAAAAGTTTTAACGGACATGGCTCTTAAAAAAGAGGGTATTGTCATTATCCCGCAAAGGGCGCTGCTTAACCCTGTCCCTCCTGAAAGCTATATAAAAAAACAGGTAATTTCCCTTAAAACGGATTGTAAAATTGATACCCCCGCTCTTTCAAAAACGCTTGTCACCTACGGGTACACGCGGGTTCCTCGCGTGCAGGTTCAGGGAGAGTTCGCCCTTCGCGGGGAAGTGCTTGATATTTTCATGGGCGGCGACGAAGACGCGTATCGGGTTCTTTTTGACTTTGACAAAGTGGAGACAATTAAAAATTTTGACCCTTTAATGCAGGGTACGGGTAATTTAAAGTTGCCGGAGTTGATTATCCGCCCCATGAAAGAAGTTATCTGGACTGATGACAGAATTGAGGCGCTGAAAAAAAACCTGTCTGCCTGTAAGGAATTTTCAGACGGTGGAAAGTCCGTTATTGAAAGCCTGATTTCCACTCAGAGCGTAAAGGGCGAAGAAATGTTTTTTTCACTTGCCTTTGAAAAACCAAGCTGTCTGCTTGATTATATTGGGCAAAAGAGCGCGTTATTTTTAATAGACAGGGAACGGCTTGAAAATACCCATGAAAACCTTGTGCGCGAATACCACGGTTTGTATTCAAGAGCGGTAAGGGAAAAATGCGAATACCCGCTTCCTGAGAAACTGCTTTTTAATTTTAATGAAATGCTCAATGAATACGCTTCTTCCGTTTCCCGCATGATCTCATTCAGATCGATTAAGGGGGAGGCGAAAAAGGGAGCCTGCCACATTGAGTTAAGTTGTGAACCGGCGCGCAGTTTTTTTGGCAACATCAATTATCTAAAAGAAGAGTTTGCCTCCCTGCTTGGAAGCGGCTGGCAAATCGCAGTCGCAGCCGAATCGCAGGTGCAGGCCGACCGCATAAAAGCGCTGCTTGAACCGCATAAATCATTGTCTATTATGGCGGTTCCCCTTACCGCCGGTTTCTGCCTGCCTGACATTAAATTTATGCTGGTGCAGGAAAATGAGATATTTGGCAGAAGAAAGCTTCCTCCCCGTTCTTTAAAAACCGCGCGTTCAAGCCCGATAGACACATTTTTGGAAATTAATCCCGGCGATTACATTGTTCATGTAAACCACGGCATCGGCCTATTTAAGGGTATCGAAAGATTATCCTCAGGCGGAAATGAAAGAGACTATATAAAAATTGAATACGCTGACGAGGAGACCGTTTTTATCCCGGTGGAACAGCTTAACCTTGTACAGCGGTATATCGGAAATGACGGCTTGCAATCGCCGCGCCTTGACAAGCTCGGCTCTAAGAGCTGGGAAAATAGAAAAGGAAAGGTAAAAAAATCCGTAGAGGACATTGCGCAAAAACTGATAGAACTCTATTCAAAACGGAAGCGGGCGCAGGGGTTCGCCTTCCCCAAAGACAGCGAGTGGCAGACAATGTTTGAAGCCGCCTTCCCGTTTGACGAGACTGAAGATCAGCTTCGCTGTATTCAGGAGATAAAGCAGGATATGGAGAGCGTCTCGCCCATGGACAGGCTTGTCTTCGGCGACGGTGGCTTTGGCAAAAAGGAAGTCGCCCTTCGCGCCTGTTTTAAGGCGATTATGGGCGGGAAACAGGCGGCTTTCCTTGCCCCCACGACAATTCTTGTAGAACAGCACTATGAAAACTTTGAAGAAAGATTTTCGCGCTTCCCCGTAAAAGTCGCTATGCTTTCACGGTTTGTAGACGGAAAAAAAACGCGAATAATTCTTGAACAGTTAAAAAAAGGCGAGATTGATTTATTGATAGGCACTCACAGGATTATTCAACGCGACGTGCAATTTAAAAATCTAGGCTTAATTGTCATTGACGAAGAACAGCGTTTTGGCGTTAAAGACAAAGAACGCTTAAAGGAACTAAAAACAAACGTGGACTGCCTGACTCTTACCGCGACGCCCATTCCCCGCACGCTTCACATGAGCCTTGTAAAAATTAGGGACATGAGCCTTTTGGCTACCGCTCCCGGAGGCAGGCACCCGATAGAGACGTTTGTCGAAGAATACGATGATCATTTAATAGCGCAGGCAGTCCGCAGAGAAGTTGAGAGGGGAGGGCAGGTATTTTTCCTGCACAACCGAATTGAAACGTTAAAAGACATCCGCATTAAACTGGAACATTTAATGCCTGAAATAATGATTGAAACAGCGCATGGGCAGATGGACGCGCAGGAACTTGAAGACGTTATGCGCCGTTTTATTCACGGCGGTTTTCATGTTCTTGTATCGACTACGATTATCGAGAACGGCATTGATATTCCAAATGTCAACACGATTATCATAGACCGCGCCGATATGTACGGCGTGTCGCAGTTATACCAGCTTAGGGGAAGGGTAGGCAGGTCTGACCGCGTGGCATACGCGTATCTTTTCTACCCCGATCAAAAGTCCCTCTCGGAAATAGCCATGAAGCGTTTACAGACAATTTCCGATTTTACGGAACTTGGCTCCGGTTTTAAAATTGCTATGAAAGACATGGAAATCCGGGGGGCGGGAAATCTTTTGGGCAGGGAACAGTCGGGAGATATTTATTCAGTCGGGTTTGATTTGTACGTGAAGCTTTTAGACGAGGCGGTAAAGCGTCTTGAAGACTCTAATTATGAAGCTGAAACTGAAACCTTGCTTGAGCTTGAATATACGGGCTTTATCCCCGATTCGTACATTGATTCTTCCCAGCAGAAAATGGAAGTTTATAAAATGATAGCCGCAATACGCGACAAAGAAGATTTAGATCGCGTATACTCAGAGTTACTCGACCGCTTTGGCCCGTTACCCGATGAAGCCGCGTCCCTGCTTGCCCTTGCTGAAATTAGGATTATATGCAGACAACTGACGGTATCTTCGCTAAAAGAGAGAGGCGGAGTTGTGCGGATAGAGTTCGCTAAAGTAGCGCGCGTAAAAGTGGAAAGGCTTGTGCGCTTAATGCAGCAATCCGCCGGTAAAATAAAACTTGACCCAAAATGCGCGAACGCGATATTGCTTATAACAGGCAGTATAGGCTTAAAAGAAAAAAGCGAATTTATCCGCGAAAAACTGTCGTCTCTTGCAGGGTAAACGGCGCATAATAGCTCTGTGGCAAAGAATCAAAAAATTAATAATATGACAATAAGAAGTTTAAATATCCTCAAAACGTATCCCTTCGCCTGAGGGAATAAAATTCCTTACAGTTCGTCCTTTAATGGCTTTTTCCCAGCATGGCTCAAGCCCTGGACGCAGGAGTTTTTCAGTCCTTAAACACGCATAATCGCCCTCTTTCAATATTTCTCCAGCCGCAATATCCCTAAGCGCGTGAATGGAACGGTTAGTAAGGCGGTAATTGGCTTTTTCAGAAGGGGCAAGCTCTTTAACGCCGCTTCCTAAAATTTGGCTTATAAAGTCTTCACCGCGTTCACGGCTGTAGTAAGCGATTGTCTCTTTCACGCCGGCTTCGGCGGCGCGGCGGATGGCGCGTGCCATTCGTGAAAACTCTTCAGGCGGTTGGGCGATTGGATCGTCAAGGCCGCCGTCTGTCTTGGAAAGGCAGAAGTGCTTTTCTATCACAACAGCGCCCATAGCCACAGCCAGAGCGGGAACAAGCTCCGGATCTGAACTGTGGTCGCTCACCCCGACAGAAACGCCAAAAATAGCCGAGAGATTTGGAAGAACCTTTAAATTATAGTCGGTTTCAGGCGCAGGATAGGAGGTTACGCAATGTAAAAGGCAAATCGAAGTCTTTTTACGTAATTCTCCAAATGCTTCCACCGCATTTTCAATGTCAGACAGCCGTGAAACACCCGAGGAAAGCAAAATTGGCAGCCCCCAACCGGCAATTTCCTCCAGTAAACCGATAAAATTCAACTCAGGAGAGGCAATTTTTACTATTTTGGGTTGCATTTCCTTTAAAATTTTCGCGCTTTTCAGGCCAAATGGGGTACAAAGGAACAAAAGCCCCTTTGATTCCGCGTATTCTTTGATTTCCGCGTAAAATTCTACAGGCGCTTCAAGAGATTTAAATTGGTCATAAAGCCTGATTTTACCCCCCGGAAGCGGCACTTCCCCTGTATTTTTGTGCAGAATTTCATCGGCATAGACCATTTGGACTTTTATACACCCTGCTCCTGAGACAGAAGCGGCATCAATCAACAATTTTGCTTTTTTAATATCGCCATTATGGGATGTGCCCAATTCGGCGATAATAAGCGGGTTTTTGGAGCAATATACAGACTCCCCAATTATTAACAAATTTTTTTCATTTTCATTCATATAAGTACTCGACACATTTTAAAATTTTTTGTATACTATAACAAGATAATAAATTAGGAGGCTTTATGCAGAGCGTTTATTGTGATGTTTGTAAGAAAAAAGTGGATGATCCGATGACGGGCAGGACATTCTTCTATTATGCGGATTATAGCGTTTGCGAAGCATGTAAGGATACTTTGGAACTTCAAATTAAAAACCAGATAAGGGCAAAAGACCCTTATGAGACTGACTGGTATGAAAAATATGTAGATGATATTTTTTCAAAAGCAGTTCAAAAAGGAAAAGCCTGATAAAAAGGCAACGTTTTATTCTACTAAAATAAGGAGTTACCATGTCGGGCCACAGCAAATGGGCGACGATTAAGCACGCAAAAGGAGCCGCAGACGCAAAACGCGGCCAGATGTTCACTAAATTAATTAAAGAAATTTCTATTGCCGCCAGAATGGGCGGCGGCAGTCTAGACGGCAATCCAAGGTTAAGGACGGCCGTTCTAAAAGCCAGAGCCGCTAATATGCCAAAAGATAACATCGACAGGGCGGTGAAAAAAGGCACAGGAGAGCTTGAAGGCGTAAACTATGAAGAGCTTGTTTACGAAGCCTATGCTCCAGGCGGAGTCGCTATTTTTATCGAAGTTCTTACAGATAATAAAAACCGCGCCGCAGCCGACATCCGTAATATTTTGACGCGGGCCGGCGGCCAACTTGCCACTTCCGGCTCTGTTTCCAGACTTTTTAAACGGCATGGCGTAATTACCATGGACGGAGAAAAATACACTGAAGACGATGTAATGGAAGTGGCTATTGAAGGCGGAGCGGAAGACGTTTCAGCGCAGGATGGCATTGTCGAAGTAACTACCGCGCCCGAGGATTTTGAAAATGTATTGAACGCGCTACAGGCTAAAAATTTTGAAACTATGAGCGCGGAAGTAAGCATGGTCGCCGAGGCGGAAGTTTCATTGGATAATGACGGGACGGCTAAAGCGCTCAAGTTAATTGACAAGCTTGAAGAGAACGATGATGTGCAGAATGTTTATTCAAATATAGCAATCCCCGAAGGGTTTGACGCTGGCTAAACCAAAACCGCAAGAAGGCGAATTTTGCAGAATCATAGGAATTGACCCCGGTCTTGCAAGCACAGGCTGGGGCGTTCTTGATTCCGTTGACGGAAAAATAAAATATTTAGATCACGGCGTTATTTTAACAAAAGCGGACACTCCAAGAGCGGATCGCCTTTTTTTTATTTTACAATGTATACGCAATTTATTAAAAAAATTTAAACCGCAGGAAGCGGCGATAGAAACCCTGTATTTTGGCAAGAACGTCTCAAGCGCCATTCCGGTAGCCGAAGCCAGGGGGGTAATATCTGCGGCAATAGCGGAAAAAGGCATTTATCTTCATGAGTTTACACCTAACGCGATAAAGCAGGGGGTAACCGGAGTAATCGCGGCGGATAAAAAACAAGTGCAGGAAATGGTCAGGCTTATTTTGGGACTGGAGAAAATCCCGAGACCCGACCACGCCGCAGACGCTCTGGGAGCCGCTATTTGCGCGGTAAACAACACTCTTAAAACTCCCAAGGGTTAAGTAAATTTATCCCTTCGATGTCTTCAAAATCTTTTGTGTTCCTTGTAACGAGAAACATATGGTGAACAATAGCGGTAGCGGCGATTAATGAATCGGCGACCGGCAATGTCCTTTTTATATCCGCTCTTATTTTTCCCCATTCCAGCATTACTTCGGCATCAAATGTAATGATACGTTCGTCAAACCACTGCGGTAATTCCGCGTATAGCCAAATAGAAAGCTCGTGCTTCTTTTTGCCGTAAGGGAGTTTTTCTATACCGTAACATAACTCCCCTAAGGTAATTGCCGGTATGTACAAGTCATCCCATGGAAGCGTATCCATAAAAGATTTGACATTTTCGCTGCAATTTGATTTTTGCATTTCGGATATTACATTGGTATCCAGAAGGTATTTCACAGGACAACCTCTCTTGTTTTTTCCACAAGGCGCGGCGGTAATTCCAGTTCTATGTCGCGCAGTGGGGAATTCTGGATAAATTCAAAGAGCGTCTGTTTTGGGCTTGATAATTTTTTGTATTCTTCATAAGAAAGAATAACCGCCGTTTCCTTGCCCCGAACCGTGATAATTTGAGGTAAAAATTCCGCCTCTTTAACAACTTCACTAAACATGGCTTTTGCCTCCTGTAATTGCCATTTGGCTTTTTCTTTTGTCTTTACATTCATTTTTATATCCTTATATAGTATAGTCTGTCTAGTCAGACTATACTATATTTTACTGCTTCTGTCAAGTGAATTCTTCTTTTTTTTTCCAAAAAATGATATGCTCATCCTATGTTTAACAGTATCTATGGTATTGTCAGCGGGAAGGGTAGCGAAGCGGTTTTTATCCTTTCAGGCGATATTGAGTGGGAAATTGCCATGCCAATAAATGATATGCAAACTCTGTTACTGAACGGCGAATGTCGGGTTTTTACATGGCTGTACCACAGGGATGATCAAATGAAGCTTTTTGGTTTTTGTAATGAAAACCGGCGGAATACGTTTTTAGAACTGATAAAAGTCGAAGGCATAGGCCCCAAGGGCGCGATAAAAATAATGGGCGGAATAAGTCAGGACGACCTTGAAAAGGCGCTTGAAAGCGGAGACCTTGCGCGGCTTGAAGCCGTCCCCGGGCTTGGCAAGAAGACGGCGCAAAAAATGCTGCTTTCGTTAAAAGGGAAACTTGTTCAAATGCAGCCGATTGACATTGTTTCTCCCTACAATGAGCTTGTTGAGGCGCTTGTCGGCATGGGCTATGACAGAAGGCAGGCGGCGCAGGCTTTGGCTAAAGCGGAGAAATCCGTAACTTCTGATTTGCCCGCCGCTGAAAAAGAAAAATTGATATTTAAAGAAGCGGTATTATCTTTAAGCGGCGCGTAAAATGAAAGAAAAAAGCCCCGTAAGGCCTGAATTGATTATTGAAGACGCGCAGGACATGGCTCTTCGTCCCCGCAATCTGAAAGAATTTTTAGGGCAAAAGGGAATGAAGGAAAATTTATCAGTCTTTATTTCCGCCGCGAAGGAACGCGGGGACAGCCTAGATCATCTTTTTTTAATCGGGCCTGCGGGGCTTGGCAAGACTACAATGGCGCAGGTTGTGGCAAATGAGATGGGAACCGGTTTTGTTCAAACTACGGCTCCCGCGCTTGAAAAACCAAAAGACCTTGTAGGCTTTTTAACTAATTTAAAAAAAGGCGACGTGTTTTTTATTGACGAAATACACAGTCTTAAGCCCGCCATAGAAGAACTTCTTTACATAGCGATGGAAGATTACGGAATTGACTGGGTTATAGGGCAGGGGCCAAACGCAAGGACAATGCGAATTGCGATTAAGCCGTTTACGCTTGTGGGAGCTACGACAAAGGCGGGCGTTGTTTCAAGTCCTCTGATAAGCAGGTTTGGCATTACCTGCCGTTTTTCATTTTATGAACAGCAGGATTTGGAAGCCATTGTCCGCCGTTCAGCAGGTCTTTTAAAAGTAAAAATTGATAACGATGCCGCATCCCTTCTTGCGAAATCTTCAAGGGGCACTCCGCGTGTGGTGAATCAACTTTTAAAGCGTATGAGGGATTTTGCCCAATATGCGGGAGAGCCTTCCATTACATTGGCTGTTGTTCACAACGGCCTGTCGCGTCTTGAAATAGACGAACTTGGCCTTGAAAAACAAGATCGGGAAATCCTAAAAATAATTATTGAACGTTATAATGGCGGCCCTGTTGGGGCGGACACCCTTGCTATTTCAATTGGAGAATCCGTTGAAACTCTGGAAGATTACTATGAGCCGTTTTTAATACAGGCCGGCCTTATACAGCGCACTCCGAGGGGAAGGGTAGTAACAAATTTCGCCTATGGCCACCTTGGATTAGCGCCTAACAATGCAGTAAATAATGAAGGTTCTCTTTTTTAATGAAAAAAAGCGATTTTAATTTTTATCTTCCGGAAAATTTAATCGCGCAATACCCTGTCGAAAAGCGCGGGCAGAGCAAGTTAATGACGCTTGATCGCCTATCTGGCGCGCGCGCGCATACGGAAGTATGTCAATTGCCGGATATTCTATGCGGCAGAAAATTCTTAAGCGCCGGCGGCGAAAAGCCGCTTTTAGTTTTTAACGACACAAAAGTACGCAAGGCGCGTCTTTACGCTATTAACGAGAGAACCGGCGCAAAACTTGAGTTTCTGCTTTTAGACGACGTTAATAGTGACGGCCTATTATGGAAAGTTATGGCAAAACGCGCGCGCCGAAAACGGATAGGAGACGTTTATTTGTTTCCTGCGGACGTTCAGGAGCGGATAAAGGCCGTTATTAGCGGTTTTGAAGACGAATATATTCTTTTAAAATTTGAAAACCCCATAAACGACGCGTGGCTTGAAAAAAACGGCCATGTCCCATTGCCGCCGTATATAAGGAGGGAAGATGTATCATCGGATACTGAGCGTTATCAGACCATTTACGCAAGGCAAACAGGCTCTACGGCGGCTCCTACTGCGGGGCTTCATTTTACAAAGGAAATATTTGACGCTTTTAATTCCCGTGGAATAGAAAGCGTATTTATTACTTTGCATGTAGGATTGGGAACATTCCTTCCCGTCCGTACTGAAAATATTGAAGATCATAAAATGCACAGTGAATGTTTTTATATTGATGATAAGACTGCCGTAAAAATAGAAGAAGCGAAAAAAGCGGGAAGAAAAATTATCGCGGTGGGAACCACAAGCGTTAGAACTCTGGAAAGCGCGTGGCTGCCTGATGGAAAACTTAAACGGGGAGAAAACAAAACTTCAATTTTTATTTACCCGGGTTATAAATTTAAAGTAGTGGACGCTATTTTTACAAATTTTCACACCCCCGAATCAACATTACTGATGTTAGTCTCAGCCTTCGCCGGCAGAGAATTGATCCTTGAAAGCTATGAAGAAGCTATTAGTGAGGGATACCGCTTTTTCAGCTATGGCGACGCTATGTTACTTCACTAATAATAAATTTTTCCCTAATATATTTCACACAAAGAACACGAAGAAAGAGAAGATCACAAAGAGGAATAAGGGGTTGTTGTCCGTTATCTTTTCGTGAAGCTACGAATATAGCCTTCGGACAAGAACCCCTTTCCCCCCTTTGTGATCTTTGTGTGAAGTCTTTGCGTAAAAATTTATTTTATCCTAAAAACCACAGGATAGCGGTAACGGCAGGAGACGGGTTCATCGTTTGCGAAGGCGGGGGTTCCTTTTCTGCCTGTAAACGCCTTGACGGCGGCCTCTCCGAATCCCTTGCCTTCAGGCTCTTCGCGTAAAACGGTTATCTTTTGCACGAAACCCGCGCGATCTACAAATAATTCAAGAACAACCCTGCCTTCGATACCTGAGCGTAAAGCTATGGGAGGATAAATTAAAGCTGATGTAAGGTCTTCTTCGTTAAATATCGGCCTTTTAGAAACTTCATGCATTTTAAGATAATCTTCATAATTTTCTACAGTAACATTTAAAGTTCCCGCAGGGACTACATTTTGAACAGGGGGAATATCGGTTTCTATCATTACTTCGGCTATTTCTTCCACCTGCGGAATTTCAGGCTCCTCAGGCGGAGGAGGGGGAAGCTCGTCAATGTCTGTCAGCTTCATAACCCTGGCGTTTTCTGAAATTTCCTGAATAACCCCACCGGTTTTAAAAACCAGAAAAAATATTACAAGCAAATGTAGCGCGGCGGTAATAATAAAAATAATCAAGCGTAAATATTTTTCATTCATTGGTTTTTACCACAAAGCTAACAACGCGGTATTGGAGAAGCTGCATTATTTCCAATACGTTGTTAATATTTTCATAAGGGGTATTTTTATCCGCGATTATATGCACCCTTGTATCAGGGGCCAATAAATACAGGTTTGTTATCTTTTGCTCAAAAGCGTTACGGTCGGCGGGAGTTCCGTCAAGATAAATATTTCCCTCCAAGTCGATCCATACTTCAAGGTTTCTTTCTTCGGTAGTTCTAAGCGCTTTTTGCGCTTCAGGATATTCTATTTTTACTTCTTTGCGGTAATTAATTAAAGAGACAAGCATAATAAAAACTAAAAGCAGAAATCCTATATCCGACATGGAAGACAGGGGAATATTAAATTGTTTTTTGGGCCGTCTAAAATTCATTAATTATCCTTTTTCATGGAAAACGAAAATGAATCAATTTGTAAGTCTTGGGCAAGTTCCACAAATGACACGACATTTTGCCAATGGGCCTTACTGTCAATTGTTATAATAACCGCTATGTTGGGATTTTCCCTTTGGGCGCTTTGAATTATTGATTTTGCCTTTGGGATAGATAATACTTCCTCGTTATGCAATATTTCCCCTTTTGAATCCATTTCAAAGCGCACCAATTCCTCTTTTAATATCATTCTTGTAGAGTCTTTTGCGGGAAGGTTAATTATAAAGCCTTTGTTTACGTTAAAACCTGCAATAACAAGAAAATATATAATTAAAAGGAAAGCGAGGTCGCTTGCGGCGCTTGATTCAAGAAAGCCGCTTTTTTTACGGCGCGATATGTTCATTTTGCCGTTTACTTTCCCGCAGGCTGGCTGCTTTCCATTTCCGCGATTAAATCCGAACAAACGCCTTCCACTCTTGCGGCAAATTTATCAACGATATGGCTTAAAATGGAGTGCGCGATCATCGCGATGATGGCTATTATAAGCCCGAATACCGTGGTGATAAGCGCTTCATAGATGCCGTTTGCGACAATCTGCGCGTTTACTTCAGTAGCTTCAGCGATTGATTTAAAAGCGCCAATCATTCCCGATACGGTTCCAAGAAAGCCGGTTAACGGGGACAGGGAGCCGAGGGCGGTAAGAAAATCAAAACCGTTTTCAAGGGAATTGATGCAGTTCTTCGCTTCGGTTTCTACGGCGCGTTCGGCGCGGTGTGCTAAAAACGCCTGTTTTGGGCTTACCTGTTTTAAAAGGGTTAAAATAATACGCGCCCCAATTCGCCGTTTTGACAAACCGGAAAGATACTCACATCCCCCGGAGTAATCGTTTGATTTTACATAGTTGGAAACTTTATCGTACAAATCATCAACCCTTAGATCATGATAAAGAATAAAAATAACGCGTTCCATAGAGATTGCGATGACGGCGATAGAAAATAAAAGCAGGGGCCACATAAAAATGCCCCCAAGGTTAAACAGTTCCAATACTGAAAAAGTCTCAGTTTCCATTTCTTACCTCACTTAATTTTATTTAAGATTATTTCTTTTGATAATAATTCTACAATATTTTTCCATTCATATTCCAGATATATCCAACCAATTGCTTCTTCCCAATCGCGCAGTAAAGTGCCTGAGTTTCTTATAGGCCATAATTCTTCAGGAAAAGTCCGCTCCGTGTAACCGGTATTCCATTTTATGCTGTCGGCTTTTTGGAATTGGTCTTCGCCCTGAATCCAGCCGTTTGGCCTTTTTTCCTTTGATACCGTCTCCGGTAAAAGAATTGGCTGCCAAAATCTTTCAAAATCGTCAATTTTCTTCCCTTTTTCATGGCTAGGAGACAACCAATCCGTAAGGGCGAGTATGCGCTCGCGCCTGTTGCGTAATGCCGACAAAGCTTCGTTTCCAGTTAAACGGGTGTCGTACCGCTGAACGCGTCCTTTTGTAATTTTAACAGGCTCAATTTCTTCGATTTTAAGAATTGCAGTATCTTCAAATTTTAAATTCCCCGTACCCGTTAATTCCATTACGTATTCATTCCAGCCATGGACGCTTCCTGAAAGGAATTCAAGCGTTGTAAGAATAAAAACGCCGTCCTCGTCAGGGAATGAACCAAGCAGTTTTATCATGGGGAAATTTTCTAATGTTATTATTATTGATTTTTCCTTATCTTTTTTTTCAACAACAGAGATTTTTATTTCCTGTTGATTTTCTTCTTTGCCTGATGTTTTATAAACGGAAAGAGTTTTAAATTTGAAGGCAGATCCGTCAAGTACTTGTCCTGTTTTTTCCATAATAGAGACGCAGTTAAAAAGAAAAAATGTTGAGATAATTAAAATAAAAATCTTTATAACTTTCATATTTTCCTTTAATAACTGATTTTAAACCCAAATGACGGTATTGGAATAGGTATTTCATAACGCGCCGAATCATTACCTGTGTCAATTTCGCCCGTATAAGAGTTAAAACTTGTATTCCCTTGTGCAGTATATAATAATCCAAGAACATTTTCTATCGCAAAATAAAATTCATATCTTGTTTTTCCGTTCTTATTGCCGCCAAAGAATGAAATCTTTAAATCCATCGGCAGCGATGGGGTAGTGCGGTTATTCTCATCAGTAACTGAAGGCCAAAAGAATTGTTCTATAAAGTAACTTTTATCTCCTTCATAAACTAACACAGGATAGCTTATAGGTCCGTCTCCTTCTCTTTTTGCCAATAGTACGCCTGATGCAATTCCAAAACGCAGATAAATATTAATTCTTTGCGTCGGTTTAATATTTAATATCAAATTAAGATTATGAAATCTGTGATATGACGGGAAATACCAGTCGTTGCCCTGGTTTCCGCCGGATATTCCCGTTCCGCCGGAATTGCCGTTTGGATCGCGGTACTGCGCCCATGTATATGAATAAGAAAGCCAGCCGTCCCAAAACCGGCTTTGAATTTTTTGCAGCATAACATCTATTCCCCATACCCTTCCCTCGCCGTCAAATTGAGGATTAATTGTAACTGAATCATTTCCGGGGCTTACTGGAATATACATTCTGTCAAATACTTTTTTATAGTAACCTTCAATATTTAAAATTATTGATTCGGGGAATTCAAATCTGACGCCAAGGACGGATGTCCAGCTTCTGTTGGGTTTTATGTAATCAATGTTATATTTTTTTTCCGCGTCAAAAACGATGCTGTTTATTGATGAAAAAAGCCCGGTTCCGGCGGAAATGTCAAGCGAGTTTAATATGCCTTTGTTGCGTAAAATATTATAATCTAGATTTATGCGCGGATTTAATACAGGCTCGCTTTGCAATGTAAAACCGTCTCCAAATAACATAAAATGATCAAGGCGGATGCCAAATTCCGCACTAAAACGGTTTTCTTCAGTATTGAATTCTCCAAGCAGATAACCGGAAGTCGTCATAAGTTTATTTTGTGAAACAGGATTATAAAGCATAGGCATTTCAACAAAAAAATTATCTCCTGGATCAAACCCCAAAAAAGCTTTAATATTATTTTTTGCGGTTTCATCAATATTCTTAAAAAGGGTGACATTAGCCGCTCTCTGTTCGCCTTTATTTTCTGAGAATGAAAATAATTCTTGTATTCCAATGGCGGCAAGGAAACTATTTGATAATTTCCAGTCATAATCAATGCGTCCCTGTACGTTGTATTTAGAATCAACCCAAGCTATGATCATGTCTCGAGAATATTGATATTTCTCATCGTCCATGCCTTTAGATTTTAAGAAATTTTTTATAAATTGGGAAAATCCATCAGTAAAATATTTATTATGAATATTGTATGTTATTTTTCCGTCTAAATCTGAACCTTCATATCCCGCGCCTACAATAAATTTTAACAGCATGTCATTATGGGGATTCCATGATAAAGACGACGTTAAAAAGGTTTGATAGTTAACATAATCAAAATTTAAAGACGTATCGCTGTCTAATTTTGGCGTTCTATTTTCATTTAAAAAATTTACGCCTCCCCCGTCCATCCCCAAAAAACCTGTCGCGGTTAAAACAACGTTGTCAGTAAAGCGATAATTACCGTTGATTGTCGCCGATCTGATATAAGGCGCTCTGTCTATATAACTGATTACTTCCAATTCAGGGATTATGACTGACAATTCTTTAGCGGCCCATATTACAGGGTCATAATATGTAACGCGCCCCATAAAAAGTATGCCTCCCTTTCCGTTCAACGGAATAGAAAGGTTAAAATTCGCGGCGCTTGTGTTTAAGCCAAGTTCAAATTCAGTCTCCGTAGGTGAAGGCTCTTTGGACGTTACTTCAAGCAGCCCTGAAATTGTATGCCCGTAACGGGTGGAAAATACGCCGTGGGATAACTGCGCGCTTTTTACCATGCGGGGATCGAAAATTGAAAAGCCGCCGCCCCAGAAGTACGGGTTATTGATATAAAAACCGTCCAAAGACGCGTTCATGTCTCCGGGGTGGCCGCCGCGGATACTTGGCTCGGCGTTAAAAAGCCCTGAGTAACCTACGCCGGGAAGAAGTTTTATAGTGCGCATAACGTCTTCTATTACTCCGATTTCCGCAGTTTGGGTTATTTCTTTCTCGCTTACGGCGACGCTGCGGCCTGTTTTTGATTCGCTTGTTCCGGGTCTTGACGCTTCGACTACAAGTTCACGACCCTGCAAAAATCCTGAAAGGTTTAAAGAGACCGTAAAAGAATTGCCCGTAACGGGAATTGTTATGGCGCTTGTTTCATAGCCCGGATATGCGGCGTAAAGAATTATCTGCCTGTCATCTGGAACAGAAACTCTAGCCTTTCCGTCTTTGCCGCATACGTATTCATTTCCGCCTCTTGCGCGCACTGTCGCGCCTTCTAAGGGAAGCTCCAAGTCTCCGTCAAGCACCAATACGGTAATATCGCGGCAGAAGAGGGGAAGGGCGGAAAGAAAAAACAGCGCCATTATAATAATTTTTTTTAAATTTAATTTCATTCTTTTGACTTATTGTCCGTATCTGATGGAGGCGTTTCTCCTTTTAAAATGGAATCAAGTTTCTGAATCATCCCCGTAAGTTCTTCCGCTGACGAAGTTGCCACCCTTGTTGATTGTATAAAATTTGACAGCCCCTTTGAAATATCAGAGATTGCTATGTTAATTTGTTCAGTTGATTTTTGCTGTTTCTGGGTTGATATTGTAATCGTTTGGGCCTGATTTGCCGTTATTTCCGCGCCTGAACGAATTTCGCGGAAAATGTCTTCAAGTTCTTTGATAAGGTTATTGCCTTCCGTAATTTTATCCGCGCTTTCTTCGCTGGAAATTATTAATGATGAGGAAGAATTCTGTATTTCTTCAACTTGTTCGCGAATTTGCCTTGTAAGGGAGGCGATGTCGTCCGCAAGCCTGTTTACTTCGCTCGCCACGACGGAAAAACGCTTGCCGCGTTCCCCTGCGCTCGCGGCTTCCAACGCTGCGTTAAACGCTATAACTTTTGTTTGATCCGTTATAGTATTTATGTTTTTTACAATATCGCGTATTTTTAATATTTTGTTTCCAAGGTTTATAATGCCCGTAATTACGCCGTCATTCTTTTTCTTAATGTCTTCCAGTTGGTCAACGTTGCGTTCAAGTACGGAAAATCCTTGAATAACGTCGTTTTCCATTTTGGATGCGATGGTGGATACGCTTGCCGTTTTCTCGGATATATCGCCGGCTATTTGGGTGTTTTCGTTTATTGTGCTTTCAATTTCCTGAATGCTTGCGGCCTGATTATTTGCCGTTGTAAAAATATCCTTAGATGAAAAGAATATGTCATTAGTAGATTTTTTTATAACCTTAGCCATTGTACGGGTTTGCTCTACCGTCGCTAAAGCCGCATCGGCGGCTCCAACTTGGGATTCTATCATACCTTTAAATAATGTAAGATGCCTTTTACAAGCCATTCCCGCCGTAGCCCCCGCTATAACCATCCCAATGACGCGGAGCATTTCATTATACAGGGGAAAACTTAAAGGTATTACTTTGTCGTTAAGCGTAAATGAATAAGGCAGATCAAGAACTTTTCCATTAACAACGACTACAATCAGATAACAAACGGCTGAAAAGATGCCGGAAAAGAACGCGCAAGGAACGCTGTACCTGAAAGCGCCGGCCATGATAAGCACGATATAAAAAAGGGCTTGTATGGAAAGAAATGTGATTGGAGGCGATATTTCAGGATAAGTGCAGCCCGCCCAAATGGCGCCGCTGATAAGAAACGAGTCCAAAATTACGCAAATATATTTAAAGTAAGAATGAAGAGTATTTCTTCTTTTTATATAGAAATACAGTAAAATTGAGTAAAGCAAGAAACCTGACGTAAACGTATACGCCCTAAAAGGAAAATGCTCAAGGCCGCTTAATTTCCTTAAAAATGAAACAACAATAATGGATAGAATAAAAATCAGGGCAAGAAAAAATCTGAATTTGTTTATCAGTTTTTCTCCATCGTATTCATCGCGTCTGATTTTTTCATTTAATTCTTTGCTGGTCATGTTATACTCCTTTATAATTTATTTTTCAGTAAACGTAATTACCCCGTCCCAATCATCGCCCACCTGCGACTGCGACAGTTTAATAGAGCGTTCAAGATAAAGTTTTGACAAAAAATCATCTTTATCGCTTTCCAACGCATTGTTAAAATACTCCTGCGCGAGTTTCCATTCGCGCAGGTAAAAAACCCTAAGCCCTTTATTGTAATTTACAAGCGTATCGCGGTTAATTAAAAGAGACTCCACTGAAGTTATATCGGCGGTTTCTCCAGAACGCAGTTTTTTTCCGTCGGAGCCCTGAAAACCCGAATAAACGGCGTATATGCCTACGGGTTTATCCTTTCCTTTTACCCGCACATTATCGATTTTACGGAAAAGAAATTTTTCTTTAGCGGCTTCATATACGGCTTCGGAAACTATAAGAGGATGATAATATGCCTTTGTAAGACTCTCAAGCCGGGAGGCGAGATTAACCGTATCGCCTATTATCGTGTAGTCCATTTTGCTCTTAAACCCGATATTTCCTAAAATACAGTCACCGTAATTTATGCCTATTCCGACTTTTACTTTATCTTTAAAAAACTCCATGCTCGTATTGTTTATTTTTTCAAGCGCGGCGAGCATTTTTACCGCCGCTTTTATCGCGTTTTCAGGGGATTCTTCATTATTCTTAAACGCCCCAAATACGGCCATAATGGCATCGCCTATAAATTTATCAACATGCCCGCTTTCAGAAATTATTTCGCTTCCCATTTTAGCGAAAAAATTATTTAAAAAATCAACGACAACCTGCGCGTCATAATGTTCGGACATATTTGTAAAATCCCTAATATCGCAGAACAGCACCGATACTTTTCTATTTTCGCTTAAGATGGTTTTTTTCGCGGTTTCATTGATTATCTCGTCCATCACATCCCCGGGAACATAACGGGCGAACGCGGCGCGGGTTCTTTTTTGAAGTTCGACAAAATTATGGATGGAAAGCGCGTTTGCGATGATGGGGGATGCCGAGCTTGCAAACACATTGACATTTTCCATAATTGCCGGCGTAAAATACTCATTTATTGAATTTGCGATATGCAGGGAAGCGAAACTCTCGCCTGCGGAAGATAGGGGAATAAAAATATAGGAAGATATGGTTTTCCTGTTTTGTCCTGTTGGACGGAAATTTTTTATCCTGTTGGAAATAATTTTAAAGCCCTGAAACAAGTTATTAAAATCAGACGTGCATACGCCTAAAAAATTATCGTATATTTCTTTTGAATACGAGCTGAAATTATCCGTATAAACATATACAAATCCGTTATTTCCTTTGATTATTAAAGTTACAATTTCCGCTTCACAAACCGTGTGAAGAAGCTCAATTATTCCCTGCGCCGTCATTTCAATTGAATTTACCCTTTTTGACAAATCAGAAAGAAGTCCGATAATTGTAGTTTGGAAAAGTTTATTATCAAGAAGGTTATTTACTATTTCTATAATGGAGTCGTCGTTAATTTTTCTGCTTTCTTTTTCAATAGCGTCAAAATCAATTTCATGCGCGGAAGAAAATATTTTTTCAATAAGGGTAATCAGCATATTAATATTTTCAGGCGATTTTTCAATGTAATAATCCGCTCCCGTTTGCAGACCCCAAAATTTATCTTTTGTTTCATCAAGGGACGTGAACATTATTACGGGGATGTTCTTTGTATTTTTACGCGACTTTAAAAAGCGCGTAACCTGATACCCTTTAAAAAGAGGCATTTCAACGTCAGAGATAATAAGGTGGGGCATAAAGCCGAAAACTTTTTTAATGCCTTCAAACCCGTTTACCGCCCTTTGAATATTATATTTTGACTGATCAAAGGAGCTTATCAGCATTTCCGCGAAAATATCGGAATCTTCCATAATTAATATGCGTTTTAATTCTTCACTCATTATCCCGCTCCTACAAGTGAATTAACGGCATCGAGCAAATTATGATTATTAAAAGAATTTTTAACAATATACCGCGAAGCTCCAAGCTGAAAGGTGCGTTTTTGCTCTTCTTCATTATCCATGGATGAAATTACAATAATTGGAATCTTTGAAAGGTCTTCGTTCTTTTTTAAATTTTCAATAAGCATAAAGCCGTCCATAACCGGTAAATTTAAATCGGTGCATATTAAATCATAATGATTTGTTTTTGCCGCCTTTAACGCCTGCGCCCCGTCCGCCGCAGTATCAACAACGTATCCTTCCGATGAAAGAATTTCACTTTCAATTTCACGTATGGGAAGCGAATCGTCAACAATAAGAATTGATTTTTTTAATTTGTCAAATTCAATGGCGTGCTTTTTAATATCAAGAGCTTTTATGCGTTTTGCCATTTTAATTACGGTTGGAATATGCAAAACGCTGACCATTTCATAGTCTTCGTTTAAAACAATACCGGAAAAAATGCTCATGTTTTCCATAAAAGCGGGCATTGTTTTAAGAATTACGGATCTCATGCTGTCTATGTTATTAACGGCAATAGCCGCTATATCATCATAAGAACGGATAATTACGACAAAAAGTATATCCGAGACTCCAGCGGCATCTGTTTTAATTTGTAAAATCTGGCTAAGGTAATATAATTTAATAATACGGTCGTTATATTTTATTTCAGGCTTGTCCACCACGGTAATTATCTCATCGCGGTTTAAAAGCATTATCGCTTCGACAAAATTAGCGGGAATAATAAATTTCATTCCGTTACATTCAATTGGAAAGCCCATAAGGGCGGCGATGGAAAGCGGGACAATAATGGTAAATTTTGAGCCTTCCCCCTGGACGCTGTCTACAAGAATGCTTCCCTTTAAAGATTCCACGCATTCGCGGACCACGTCCATTCCGACCCCCCTGCCTGACACGCTGCTTAAACTGCCCGATGTTGAAAAACCGCTTTGAAAAATTAAATTTATCAGTTCTTCCTTAGAAAGCCCTGCCGCCGCCGCCGCCGTAACAAATCCCCCTTTTACCGCTTTCTGCCTGATTTTCTCAAGGTCAATGCCGCGTCCGTCATCGGAAATAATTATTTTCATATTGCCGCTTTCACGCGAACAAATTATGGATATTATGCCGGTTTCATCTTTTCCGGCGGTAATGCGTTCCTGCGGCGTTTCAATTCCGTGATCAACCGCGTTACGCACAAGGTGAATAAATACTTCCGATATTGTTTCAATAATGTTTTTATCTATTTCATTTTCCTGCCCTTCAATAACAAGCCGTACTTTTTTGCCGAGTTCCTGAGAGAGATGAAACACATAACGGGGGTAACTGTCAAAAATTGTGGAAATTGGAAGGGTACGCAGTGAAATTACCCTGTCATAAGCGGTTCTTATGCTGGTTTCAGCGTCAATAAAGTAATTTTTTAAAGCTGAATTTAACCTCTCTCCCATTCTTTCCAGTTTCCTGAAATTTGCCGCTTGTACGGGATCATACTTTTTATACTCTTTAAACGATTTTGAAAAATCCTTCATAAGCTTGGTAATTTCCATGCTGTTTTGAGAAAGGCTTTTTGCAGAAATTTCCAGCGTATGCAAAGAAGCGATGCTTTTTATTATTTCATCTATTTTTTCAAGAGGAACGCGTATTGACTCGCTTTTTGTATCTTTGTGTTTTTCCGGGACTTGAGTTTTATTTGCCGTTTCTTTTTCAGCGGGCGCTTGCGCCGTTTCGGATGTTTGCGGCATAACCGCATCTTTTTCCGAAGATTGTTTTTTTATTGAAGCGGATTTTTCCGTTTTTGGCAATGAATATTCTTCACCGGCCGCAAGAAGAGTAAGATTTTTTACATATTCGCCAATTTCAATATTGTCGTCTTTTGTATTTTGCAATACGTTGATGCCGTCTTTAAGAATGTCTAAAGAAGACAGGATTAATTTTAACGCGTTCTCGGAAAAACCTATTCTTTGCTCGCGTATGGCGACAAAAACGCTTTCAAGCAGATGGCTTAATTCTTCGATACGCTTAAACTCAAGCATACGGGAAGTGCCTTTAAGGGTATGAAGGGAGCGCAGTAAAGTGGCGAGATCATCTTCTACCGAAACGCCGTCTTTTATGTCAAATATTAGGGTTTCGACCGTGGATAAAATTTCAAGTCCTTCATCAATATATTTTTTGATGAATTTTTCCTTGTCTATCGCCATGGCTTCTCCCATGAATCTTTTCTTGCAACTGGCATCATTAATTATTACCGCCCGTTATATGATATTTTGCAAGAGTTTCTTTTAGTTCTTTTGACATATTATTAAGTTTATTCACCGTTTCCGACGTAATGACTGTTGCGTGGACAAATTGATTTACGCCTGCGGAAATTTCTTTTAACGCGGAGAAAACCTGAGTTGCGGCGTATTCCTGCTGTTTGGTTAGGGAAGAAATCTGCTGCGTGCGTATTGCGACATTCTTGGAAGCGTCCACTATATTTTCAAAAACTTCTTTTTGTTCGACAATTCTGTTGTAACCTATGTCAATTTTACGCGAACCGTTATTTGCTTCAGTTAACAGGCTCTGCGAAGCTTCCTGCAATTCTGAAATTTTTTCTTTTATTTCGGAAGCGGACTCCACGACATTGTCGGCAAAGCGGCGTATTTCTGAAGCCACTACCGAGAAACGGGAACCGGCTTCACCCGATGACGACGCTTCAAGAGCCGCGTTAAAAGCGATAAGTTTGGTATGATCCGCGATTGTGTCAATTAGTTTTACCGACTCGTCAATTCTGGAAAGCATTTCGGCGAGGTTTCTGATTATTTCAATAATCTTAGCGTTTTGATTGCGCACGTCAAGCATCATGTTTTCATTTATTTCCCTAAGTTCAGCGCCGCGCCTGCTAAGTTCCTGCGTTTGTGAGGCAAGATGCGCCACTTCCGAGGTTTTTTCGGCAGATTGGGCGGAAATGTTTCTGTTGTTTTCCATTGTGGTTACAATTTCGGAAACGCTTGCGGATTGTTCGTTGGCGACGGCGGTCATTTCTTTTGTTGTTGAAGAAAGTTCATATACGGACGTGGAGACCATTGAAGTATTTTTATTAAATGACGAAAATGTATTCTGTAACTTTGATAAAAATACGCTTAACGCTTTCATAAAATCGCCAAGTTCGTCATTTGAAAGCGATTCTATTTTTACGGTAAGATCGTTTTCATTTAATCGTTTAAATACTACGCTCATGTTGTCAGTAGCTTTACGAATGCCGAAATTTGTAATAAAAATTATAACAAACGCGAATAATGTGGCAAAAATCGCGGCGGTAAGCGATAATATTAACCTAAGCCGGTATGTTGAAATTCTTTTTAAAATGAGGGCTTCCAAACGGTCAAGGGAAGCGGTTTGAAGGCGAAAAGTCGCGTTGTTTACTCTGCTTGCCACGTCATAAAGAGCCGGAATAACTTGAGTATTTAATTCAGGTTCATTAATTATACTTCCTACCGTACTCGCATAATAAGCGATGTTGTCATAACAGGCTTTTAAAAGAATTTCAAAAGATTCAAGAGTGTCAGTATTTTTTTTCCTCATAGTTCCCGCGGTATTAAACCTGTTTTGTATCCTGGAATTGTCTGAATACTGTAATAATTCAAGATTAAGCTGAAGTTCCGTTCTGCGTCTTTGAGTGAAAGCGCCGGATTCAATAGTTCTTAACAAATTTCCTATTAAAACCACCCTGTCCTGCGCCTGAGGCAGTTCATTAATTGATGCGGCGATAAGATACGCGCTTTCAATATCACTGTCCGTAACCAGCCCTGAAATATCCCCTATATAAACTATTATTCTATTTAAATCCTGCATTATCTGCCTGTATGCCCATAAAACAGAATCCCGAATCACCGTTTTTGACATATTCTCCCAATTTTCAATAAGAGTCTGGGGAGACACGACATAAGCTTCATTTGAAAAATATTCTTCATATTTATCTTTTATTTCAAAAAGTAATTCCGTTATATGTTGTTTGGTATAATCAATATCGCCCGGAGAATTATCAATATATATGCGGATATAAAAAGGAATGTTTTGCATTAACTCAAAGACGGGGCGCAGAACTTCAATCCCTTTAAGTTCAATACGATCTTTTTTTATCGAAGAAAAAGATGCGGAAATAACGGAATGTAGCATTATTCCCAACGGTAATAAAAAAACAAAAGCGCTGACCGTTAATTTGGTGATTAATTTTATTTTTATATTTTTTAATTTTGTTTCCATGCAAAACCTCTTTTACGATAATTTCTTTTCCAAAATTCTCAGGAAATAATCTGGAGAAAATCCTCCCATAAAACATTCATAATTACGTTCGCCGTTGGGTTCCAGGTTTTGCAAAAGTTCTATGCTTTCAATTGTTTTTTTTATTTTATATTCATATCTTGTGGGATTTCCTTCGGAGGCAATAACGGCAATTCTGTAAAAAGCGGGCCAAAAATATTTGTCTTTTACCGAAGATTCAACATAGAATTTTTCCGCTTCTTGTAAAATGTTACGGTGAAAATAATGTTCACCCCTTAAGAATTTTGTAAACGCGCCTGAATTGTTTTTTTCAAGGTATGAAATAATAGTATCCGCGTTTTCCAAATCCTGCGTATTTAAAAAATAAATGGCGGATGCCGCAAGAGCGCCTCCTGAAAGAGCGGAAAAATATTCATTTGTAAGGGCATTAAGAGTTTTTTCCGCGTTTGGTTTGCCGTCTTCTGTTTTTAAAATTTCCGTTATTTCGGCGCAACTTACGGAAATTTCTTCCCTTCTTGGCTGGATATGCCGCGTATGTTTTTCTACGGCGGGTTTATCCTGTTTTTTATTTTGATAATTGTTACTTGCATATGGTTCCGTCAAATTATTATATGTTCCTAATTGATCGTAAATAAACGGAGTTCCGGTTTTTTGAAAATAAAATACGTCACTGGAATTTTTATTCGTGAGCAAAGGATGTCTTACGGCGGATGTTTCTGAAATGCCCATAAAAAGAAGGCCGTTACTAAAGAGCGATTCCGCAAGATTATTAATGACAAATATTCTGTTCTTATTTGAAAAATAAATTAAGGAATTTCTAAAAAATATTATATCATACTGTTTTTCAAGCCCGCGCATGATGTTATGCGGGAAAAAACGCACTTTTCTGCGGATATTTTGGGATACGATAAATTCATTATTATCATGAATCAAGTATGAGTCAAGAATATGTTTCCATGAGGAACCGTCAGAGCGCAGCGCGTTTGATGTATAACGGGCGTTTTTTGCGGTTTCTATGGCGTCAACGCTTACGTCAAACGCGTCAATGGTAAAATCAAAATTAAGCCCGTTTTTTATATGGTAATCAAGAAGCATTGCGATACTGTACGCTTCACACCCGATTGAAACGGCGGCTGAGCATATTTGTAACGGGCGGCCAAGTTCAGCCAATTCGGGCAAAACGCCCGCGAGAAGATCAAAATGGGCGCCCTCCCTGAAAAAATATGTTTCGTTGACGGTAAGAAATTTTGATATGCTGAATATCTGTTCACGGGAAGTAAGAAGATATTCATAAGCGGCTGGGTTTTTAATAAAAGACGAGCCGCAGTTATTTTCCAGATATTCATTTAGTTTTATAAGAGATTCGCTTCCCGCCCTTATGCCAAGTATCTGTTCAATGCGGTAATATAAGAATAACAATGCGGGGTCACAGAGTATTTCAGGCGGAACTTCCACTGCGTTATCTGAAGCCGCTGCGTTTAATGGCATTTTTAACTTTCTCCCCCCGTTAACGATATTAATTTGAGCGCTATTTCGTTTAACGGCAGCACCATGTCCACGCAGCCCGTTTGAACTGCGGCCTCGGGCATTCCATAGATCATGGAAGTCGCCTCATCCTGAGCTATAGTTATGCCGCCCGCATTTTTTACTAAACGGGTGCCTTCCGCGCCGTCATTGCCCATGCCGGTAAGAACTACGCTTACAAGGGAACTGCCGTATTGTTCCGCCGCGCTCTTAAATAAAAAATCAGCCGCCGGTTTCTGGCTGTTGACAGGGGCGCTGTCGTCAAACGCGATGCCTGATGATCCTATAATAAGATGTTTTTCCGTAGGACCTACATAAACATTTCCCCTTGAAGGATAAATTCCATTTTCAGCAATCTGTACGTTAAGTTGTGAATAACCGTCCAGCCATTGCACAAAACCTTTGTCAAACCCCGATGTATTATGCTGTACAAGCAATATCGGCACGGGAAAAGTTGCGGGAAGAGCGGAAAATAACTGGCATAGGGCCATAGGACCGCCAGTGGAAGACGCTATAACTACGCATTTAATTTTCTTTTGAACAACGTTGTTTTGTCCTAAAGCTTCCTGTAATGGAAATTTTTTCTTAATATTCGCTATATGTTTTAACGTGTTAAATATTTCGCTTCTCTGACTGTCGCTGATTTTAGAAGTAAAATTATCCTTTGCGAAAAATTCATGCGCTCCTTTAACGGCCGCTTCATAGGCCATCTTTGCGGTATCGTGGGTGCTTACTACGACTATGCCGCATTGGCTGAATTTCCTGATTTCTACAATCGCGTCAAGCCCGTTCATTACGGGCATTTCATAATCCATTGTTATGAGATCAGGATTTAAATTTCTTGCTTTGTCTACGCTGTCACGCCCGTCTTCGGCTTCGCCGACAATTTCAAAAGAGCCTTCGCTTTCTAGAAAATCCCGCAGAATTGAACGAACCAGCGGGCTGTCATCGACAATTAATGTTCTAATCATGTTATTAATTCCTTATGAATATTTTTAACCAACTTGTGCGGATTAAGCAGGAGGACAAGTTCTTTTGTTTTGTCTTCAACCGCGCCGCTCTCTTTAGGTGCGCCACTTTGGCAGTCATTAAAAAAAATGCCGCTAAAAATAAGCGCAAATTGCATAACGCCCATGATTTTTGGCAACGGATAAATTTTTTCGGCGGCGAGGTCCCTTTCGCTTTCAACCGCCGTACTGAATAATATCACCCTGTTGTCCGTTGAATCATGGTTGTTACTGCCGTCTTTTAAAATAATTCCGTGTTTTACATTCGCGTCCGGACAATTAAAAAGCAATGGAAGGGATATATGAATATTGCAGTTTTCATTATTAAAATCAATTTTATGAATTAAATTATCTTGATGAAGAAAAATTGAAGAAACGCTGTCCATTGGAATAGCGAGAGAAAACCATGAATAGGAACAAATGAACACTCTCATCTTTAAGCTATCTCCTTTGAGACGCGGCTCATTATACTGTTCGCGTCAAGAACAAAAACATCGCCGTTTTCCCACTTGAAAGACGCGCAAATTAAGTCCGTCAGATCCCCTGAATCGGAATTTCTTTCAACAATAAGAAGCTCCTCGTTCTGTATGTCCGCAATGCCCGCCACATCGTCAATAAGAAATGCGATTCTGTCAATTTCTTCTTTAAGAATTATTATTTTATTGCGCGGGCTTGGAGTCTTTTGGAATAAAAGCCCGATGTCAAATAAGGCGTAAGGAGCCGAATATCTGTTTACAACTCCAAGCACATAAGAAGGCATGAGCGGTAACGGGAATACTTTGTCAAATAACGCGATTTCCCCAATCAGTCGGGACGGAAAACTGTATAATTTTCCCAATATGGAGAAGACAAGGAATTTTTCACTGTTTACCGTTTCTGCGGACTCCTGCACGAGTTCTTCAGAATCCGTATAATCTGACATTCGTTACCTCTATGTCAATTATACCATTAATATAGGAAGTTTTCTATGTCTTGTAAAATATTGTTAAGATTGCTAAAGCTTGTTTTTGTTTCGGGCAGAGATTGTCGAAATAAACTACCATAAGCTTTTTTTAAAATTCGCCCGTCAAGAACCGCTACCACGCCCTTGTCGGCGCTTCTGCGCATAAGCCTTCCAAAGCCCTGCTTAAACTTCATGACAGCTTGGGGCAGGGAAAGCTCTAAAAAGGGGTTTCCGCCGCGCTTTTCCACAGCTTCCCTTCGCGCTTCGTGAACAGGGTCGCCTGGCGTGCGGAAAGGCAGTCTGCATATAATGACCAGCCTCAGGGTGTCGCCGGGCGCGTCTACTCCTTCCCAGAACGAGTCTGTGGCAAAAAGGCAGGAGCTTTCATCGGACAGAAACGCCTGTAACAGGCGGGTACGGTCGTCATCCCCCTGCTTCAGACAGCGTATGCCCATTGGGGTAAGTTCCGCTAAAGCGGCGTTGTAACTGCCTGTTAACGATTGATAAGAAGTGAATAGCACAAGGGCAGAGCCTCCTGCTACGGCGGCAAGACTTGCCACTGCTTTATTGACAAATTCCTGATACCCTTCTTCATCTGGGAGTGGAGCGTCTTGCGGGGAGGCAAGGAGGACGGCGCTTGAGTAGGGAAAGGGAGAAGGGAAACATCCTGAAAGCGGCTGACGAGAATTGATGCTGCCGATGCCGCAACGGCTTGCCCAGAAAGTGAAATCATCGTTAATTGCCAATGTCGCGGATACGCAGACCACGGTTTTATTTGGCGAAAATACGCTGTCTTTCAGTATTGGAGCCAGATCAAGAGGCGTTTTTGTAAAGACGGCCCAGGGGTTATTTTTTAACCGTAATTTTTCTATCCATAAAACATGGTCATCGTGTTTTTTATAAAGGCAAAAAACATTGCAAATTTCAGCCGCGCCGTCTAACCTTCTTACAATAGTTTTAATCTCCCAAACAATAGGGTCAGCCATTTGCTCATCGTCAAGGTTTTCTAAAATATCACGGATCATATTTGTAAGGCTGAGTATGTCTTTTCGCAACGCCTTAAAATTTGGGAATAACGCTTTTTTTAAAAATGATTCATCAACGGACGGGGAAAGCCTAAAAATCCCCTCAATGCCGCAGAGTTCCAAGGCGCAATCGTCAAGACTTTCAACTGACGAGCGTATTTTTTGAATAACATCCGCCATATCGTCTAACTTGTCTTCGCCTGTGGGCAGTATCGCGCACAGTCTTACAAGTAAGCCGCGCATATTTGCTTTGCGCGTATTGTAAAGCCTTGAAAGTTGGCGGAAAATTCCTGTTCTTGCAAATTCCTGCGAAAAAAATGAAGTCGCGGCGTTTTCAATTGTGTGCGCCTCGTCTATTATAAGCCGGTTAAAAGGCGGCAAAACTACCGCGCTTTCATAACCCGCGCCCTGATACCTTGCCGCCAAATCCGCGAAAAGCAGATGATGATTCACTACGATTATGTGCGCGTTATTGGCTTCCCTGCGGAGGGCAAGTATAAAACACTTATCCCTCCAAGGGCAGTGATTTCCCAAACATAGATCAGATTCGGAGCATACGCCCGCCCATAGGGTTTCGGAAGGCATAAAGGCAAGTTCCGACTTTGCCCCTGTTTTTGTTTTCCGCGACCATTCAACAATATTGTCAATTTCATTTTTATCAAAGTCAAAAAGCAGGCCTTCGCGTAACGTGTCGTCTAGGCGGCGCAGGCACAGATAATTGCCCCTTCCTTTCATTATAACAGATTTAATTTTAACGTCCGGCATGCTTGAAGCGACAAGCGGGATGTCTTTTTCAAATAACTGCTGTTGCAGGGTAATGGTAGCGGTTGAGATTACAACTTTTTCCTTGTTTGCGAGCGCAAAGTGCATGGCGGGAAGGAGGTAGGCGAATGATTTTCCCACGCCCGTACCCGCTTCCGCCATAACAAGAGCGTCTTCGTTAAAGGCGCGGGTAATAAGGGCAAGCAAGTCAAGCTGAGATTTGCGCGGCTCATAGGAGGAAAGAAGTTCCGCTACAGATCCGCCTTCGCATAGGGAAGCTATTATTTTTTCGCAGTCGATGATTTTTGCCGCGCTGATTTTCTCCCCCTCCCATAAAAACGCTAACTAATCGCCAATAACGCGAAAACTTTGGCATCCCCAAGAATATTTTCCAAAAGCGCGTACTCATTCGGCTGGTGAAGGGTTTCCTGCGTTTTTGTCCAGACCGCGCAATCTATTCCAATGTTGCGAAGATATGCCGCCATTGTGCCGCCGCCGATGCCTATAGGGCGCGGCCTGACTGAATAGACCTGAGGTATAGCATTATTCAGTAAAGTGACAATCGGCGCTTTTACATCGGTAGCTTTTGACTGCGTTGACTGCGATAAAGAGTATTCAACCGTAACGTGATATTCTTTTTCTATTTTAGTTTTTATTTTGTCAATTTCCGCGAATACCGAATCTTTTGAATAGCAGGGAAGGACGCGCATATCCATGTAAAAAACATCTTCGCCTGGAATAGTATTGATGTTAGGGACGTTTGCTTCTTTTTTTGTAGGTTGAAAAGTGGAGTAGTCAGGGTCAAACATAGAATCTCTTTTTTTAAATTTTGCCGAAAGCCCATGATGAAGGCGTGTAGCAAGAGCCGCCCCCGCCAAAAAAGCGTTACTGCCCAAATCCGGCATTGAACCGTGCGCTTGCTTTCCGTGGGTAACAAACTTCACCCAAAAAATATGCTTCTCCGCGATTTCAATACATTCGCCCTTTATGTCCCCTCCGTCAGGCACCAGTACCATGTCATTTTTATTAAATAATTCGCCGTGATTTTTTACAAGCCACTCAATTCCAAAAGCGGATCCCACTTCTTCGTCAGCCGCAAATAAAAGCTTTATTGTCCGCGAAGGTTTTAATCCCTGACTTACAAAAGCCAGCGCAGTAATAACAGAAGACGTTAATCCCTGCTGGTTGTCCTCCACCCCCCGCCCGATAACCCTAGGGCCGGGTGAATCATCCTTGCGTATAACAGTCCACGGATCGCTTTCCCATAATTTTTCTTCTCCGGGCGGCACAACGTCAAGGTGGCTTAAAATCCACAGTCTTCCCGCGTCTTTATTGTCCGTGCCGCCGTCAATTGTCGCGACTAAATTCGGGCGAATCTTGCTTTTTACCCTGTCATCGGACGCGTCAAAACGCTCAAGCCGCGTTATGCCGTGAGCGCGAAGCCACTTCTCAAGGAATAGGCACTTTTCCAATTCGCCGTCTCCGCCCGATTCGGGGGAAATGGCTTGGCGTTTGGTAAGTTCAGTTTCAAGTTCAACCGCCAAATCCGCAGAATTATTGATATATGATAATAATTTCTCTTTCATTTTGAATACGCGCTCCAGCTTGTTTTTATCAGCGTTTCTATATCAGAGTAACGCGCCTGCCAGCCCAATAATTCACGCGCAAGAGACGCGGAAGCCGTAAGTTTTGCGGGGTCTCCCGGGCGGCGGTCTGTAATTTTAGCGGGTATTGGCTTTCCTGTTACTTTACGCGCCGTTTCAAGAACTTCGGTTACGGAAAAACCTTGTTCGCTTCCAAGATTAACGGTTATGCTTTTATTATTTTTTATAATGTAATCAAGCGCCATGAAATGCCCTGACGCGAGATCGCTAACATGGATATAATCGCGTATGCAAGTGCCGTCCGGAGTGTCATAATCGCTGCCGAAGACCTGCATTTCCTTTCTAATGCCGCAGGCTGTTTCCATGATAACGGGGAGAAGATTCGCGGGGTTTTGTTCAAGGCCTTTTATTTTGCCTTTTACGTCGTAGCCTGCGGCATTAAAATAGCGGAGGTTGGCATAACGGATATTTTTTAATTTTTCATACCAGCCTAAAAAACGCTCGATTTCCAGTTTTGTAAAACCGTAATAATTCTCAGGATTTGTAGGGTGTTTTTCATCAATAGGCAGGTATTGAGGCTCTCCGTAAACGGCGGCGCTTGATGAAAAAACGATACGTTTGATTCCGGCTTCACAGGCGGCGTTTAAAATATTAAGCGTTCCGTAGATGTTATTGCGGGAATATTTTTCAGGATTCAGCATTGATTCACCGGCTGCTTTGGACGCCGCCAGATGAATGAGAGCGTCAAATGCATCGCTTTTCATGGCGGCGAGGAGCGATTGGTAATCGTGAATGTCGCCGTGAATAAACTTCGCTTCCAAAAAAAGATTTTCACGAAGCCCGCTTGAAAGATTGTCGTAAACGGCGCAGTTGCAGCCTTTATCAAGGAATTCCCTTGCAACATGGCTGCCTATGTATCCCGCGCCGCCTATTATTAATATGTTCATAGAATAATTATATCTTAATAAATAAAAAATTAATACATGATAAAAAAAGAATTTTTTTCCACGAACAACGGCAAGCTATGTATTAAAAGTTCGTGGTGTTCGTGTGGTTCGCGGTAAAACTTCTTCTTTTCAGGCCCTTTAAAATATTCTACTTATAAATAAATTTTGGCTTAATCAGCGCGAGCAAGGCGGGGAGGACCGTCAGGCTTACAAACGCGCTTGAAAACATGGTAATCGCGATTAACATTCCAAGATCGCATAACATTACAAAATTAGACAATATCAAAACGGCAAACCCGGCGCCAACCGACAAAGCGTTGATGATAATGGCTTTCCCCGAACTGAAAAAAACCTGGCGCAAAAAATCGCCCTTGCCGCCTGAGGCAAGATATTCGCGCTTGTACGCTTCCATGCAATGAATGGAGTAATCAATGCCAATGCCTACGGCGACGGCGGCAACCATCGAAGTGCCAAGATTCAGTTTAATACCGGCAAATCCCATAACGGCAAAATTAATCAGTATGGAAATTGACAGCGGAATAATTCCGATAATGCCGGCTATTATAGATTTGTTGGCTAACGATACTATAATAAAAACGCAAATGATGGAAAATAACATGGAAACAACCTGCGTTTGCACGACCTGATCGTTTAAAGAGCTTTCCACCATTGTAGTGCCGCCCAAAGTAAATTTTACGCCTGAGGGAAAATTAGCTGCGGCATATTGTTCTATCGTGCGGAAAATGGCGTGGCTGTCTTCCATTCCCACAGTACGAAGCTGAACCGTTGATTTAAACGCCGTAGGTTCAAGGGGATCGTTTGCGTATTCGCTGATGTTTCCCGAAAGAAGGACAAGGTAATTTGCTATTAATTTTTGTAAGTCTTCCTTACTTTCTTTTCCGTAACGTTTGGGATCAACGGGTATTTCATAATAAGCTGAGCCTTCATAATTGATCTGCTTTTTAAGTTCCCAAATAAGGTCATTAACATTCATTGCGCGGGATTTTCCGGCTGCGCGGTCAAACAGTTCTATCAATTCAGTTTGAGTGTAAACTTTATCTTTGTCCGCGCTTGAATTACTTGAGTTATTAGAATACGATACGGCGGAGTTATCATTCTCAAAAGAGGCAAATCCAAAATCATCGTCAACAAAATCGCCAAATCCAAAACTGTCGGAAACATTATTGGCGGCGGAAGAGGATGACGTTACGCGAAGTCCATCGGGGCTTTCATTCGCGTTAAAAACCTGATTAATGCGCTTTACAAGGTCTGTAAAACCCATTACTTTGCCTACGCCGGGAACGTTCTTTTGCAAATAAGAAGAAAGCCCGTCCATGGCCGCAAGGGTATCCGGGTGCAAGATAATTTCCGTACTTTCGGCGCTCGCGACAACGCTTACAACTTTTGAACCGCCAAATTGCTGTCTAATAAATTTATCCGCAATGTAAATCTCGGTATTTGGCCTGAAATATTCAACCATTACATTGTCAATAATTAATTTTGACAAACCGTAAACGGAAAAAATTACAACTATAAAAGCAATAAAAAGAATCGTCTTTTTTCTCAGCGCAAGGACGGAAAGATTATCCGCAAGGAAAACGCTTACCCCCTTATTTTTTGCGCCCGAGCCTTTGAAGGTTTTAATTTTTTTCGGCCCTCTTAAAATTAAAAGCGAAGGAATAAGCAAAATTGAAACTAAAAACGCTGCGGCTACCCCGAAACTTGAAAAATAGCCGAATTCCCTGCAAGGGGCCACGGACGTAAAACAAAATGAAAGAAAACTTACAAATGTGGTTAACGCCGCAAGAAAGACCGGCTTTATAATTTTATTTACAGTTTCAACAACAAGAGCGTTGTGTTCTTCGCGGCTTATATCGGAATTATCTGTTTCACGCCTTAAAAGATAATGGGTAACAATGTGAATTCCGTAAGCGCTCCCGACCGCTACCAGTATGACGGGCAGAACGGTGGAAATAACAGAAAGTTTAATGTTAAAAAGAGGCATTGCCCCTACAGACCATATTACCGATATAATTACCGAAATAAGGGGCAGTACGACGGGGGTAAAAGAGCGGAAAGAGATAAACAGTATTAACAGCACGACAAGAATTACAACGGGAATAAGCAGTTTAAGATCGGCGTTCATCGCCTCGTTTACTGTGGCGATAATGACGGGCATCCCCGTAACATGGACTGTCGCGTAATTGTCAAAAATATTGTGCGCTATGTCCCTGATTTTAATAAAGTATTCGTTTGTCTGTTTTGAGCTTGCCTGCTCGGAGTTTATCGACAACGGTATTAAAATTTGAGTCGCGGTAAAATCATCAGAAAAAAGCGCGCGCTCATACATATCCCAGGAGAGAAGACGGCGTTTTAATTCAGCTATTTCTTCCCGCGTTCCCGTAAAACCGTCTTTTAAAAGTTTTTCTACTACAATGGCGTCGTCTTCCGCCGTTATATATTCCGCGTTGATTAATGAAGTAACGCTTTTAACAATGGGTATGTCTTCAACCTTCTCCGTATAATCCCTTATGCTGTTAATAAAATCCGCGTCAAAAACCGTACCGTACTGCCGCTGTAGCCCTACAAGAATAAAAAATGAGCTGCCAAACATTCCGTCAATCCACCGTGACGTTTTAAGGGCGGGATCATCAAGCGGCACAAAACGGAGGTTGTTATTTTCCAATTCGGCTTTTGGCAGTTGAAAACAGAAAAAGGCTGTAATAATAGCGATAATAGCGGTAATTAACCATGGATATTTAAATACTTTTTGCATTTCTTCCTAATTTATTTAAAAATTACAAAATAAAAGAAATATTGTCAAGTTCATTATCAGGTTCACCTGCTAATCACTAACCACTTGCTTTAAAACTGCAATTCATGCTAAGATAGAATAAATGTCGAATACATCAAAACAGGCTGACTTTTTTGACCACATTCAAGTAATTACGGAAAAATTCCTGACTAAGCGGGCGCGTCTCCGCCATGAAAAAAAGGAAAAACGCAAGGCAAAAAACCCCGTTTTAGACTGGTTGGACGCGTTTATTTGGGCGGCTTGCATGGTTTTACTGGCAAATCAATATCTGGTACAGGCGTACAGGATTCCGTCAGGTTCAATGATAGACACGCTTAATATCGGCGACTTTGTTTTTGTTAATAAAATTGTTTATGGGCCTGAATTACTGCCCGGTTTTTTTAAACTGCCAAGCCTTATGAGCCCTAAGCGTAATGATATTATTATCTTTGAAAATCCCTCATATATTTCCAAAGGGGTCGCATTTGACGTAACTCAGCGCATTATCTATATGCTTACCTTAACATTTATTGATATTGATAAGGACGAAAAAGGGGAGCCAAGGGTTCATTTTCTTATTAAAAGGGCCGTCGGATATTCGGGGGATCATTTAATCATGGAGAATGGCAACATGAAGATACGTTTTTCAGGAGAGGACCGCTGGATAAATGAAAATGAATATAACGCGGCTGTCGGGTGGAACCACCATATAAGCAGATTAATGCAGTATGAACAATATCCCGCCCTAAGCGCGGCTGCCAAAGCTGCGGGATGGATTGACGCTAAATTGAACCCTTCCGAGGCTTTATATTCAAAGTCTCAGCCGTCAAGTGAAATGCGGTTTCCCGACTATCTTACTTATGAAAAAATAAGGATTGAAACGCTGCGAAAAGCGTCTCCCGGCGAGGCGCGTTACGCCGCGCTTTTGGCGAAACACCGTCTTGGCTGGTATGTGCCTAACGGAAGGATTTTACCGATGGGGGACAACCGTGACAATTCCAGGGACGGGCGTTATTTTGGCCCCGTAAAGAAGTCAAAAATTCTTGGAAAAGGGATGTTTATTTATTGGCCGTGGTGGCGAATGGGAATAATGAATTAGGGTAAATATGTTTGACAAATGGACGCAATATTCATATACCGCTCAAAAAAAACAAAGAAACAAGCTTTTTAAATATCTTTTTATTTTTATCATTTTGTATGTTATATATAATTGTTTTAACGCGTTCTTCTTTTCGGTATGGTCAGTTGATAATAACACAATGCAACCGGGGCTTAATTCCGGAGATCAGTTAATATTCACGTCATTTATTACTCCTTCATGGCTCCGTAACAAGAATGAACAAAATTATTTTCCGTTTAAGCGCGGAAATATCGTATTGGTAGATATGGGGCATTATAAAGACAAGAAAATGCCTTTGCGTATTATTGACGGAATTGTAAGGTTTTTTACGGCGCAAAAGAAAAGCATTTTTTCCGGGAAAGGGCAATACTATTTAAAAAGAGTCATCGCGCTTCCCGGCGATGAGATTTCCATGAGTAATTATGTATTTAGGGTAAAAGCCGCAGGAAGCACGTATAGCCTTACAGAGTTCGAACTTTCAGAAAAGCCGTATCAGCCGAATATTCCCAAAATGCCGGAGTTATGGGACGGCTCAATTCCTTTTTCGGGCAGTATGGATACCGTTATTTTGGGTCCTGACGAATGTTTTGTAATTTCAGACGACAGAAGCAACACAAACGATTCACGGACTTGGGGGGCTGTCTCCCCTTCATTAATCATAACGAGAGCTTTGCTCAGGTTCTGGCCTTTCGCGAAAATTGAACTGCTTTAAAATTGAAAACAAGCGCTTCATTGTATATTCATATTCCTTTTTGCGATTCCTTCTGCGATTACTGTGATTTTTATTCGGTAACCGTGAAAAATTTAAATGAAGGCTATATTGAATCATTTATTACCGCTCTTATAAACGACATAAAATTCCAGATAGATTATTTTGACATTAACAAAATTCCAACCGTTTACATAGGAGGCGGAACGCCGTCCGTTCTTGGAGCAAAAATATCCCGCATATTTGACGCGTTAAAAAAAATCCCCTTTTTTTCACCGGAAGAATTTACGGTGGAGGCGAATCCCGAATCAATTACGGAAGAATTTCTCGCTCTTTGCAGGCGGGGTGGAGTGAACAGGCTGAGTCTTGGAGCGCAAACTTTTCATGAGCCTTCGCGTCTTTCCGTGAATAGGAAAGGAAGCGCTCGTTTTTTGGAGAGCCAATTAAGCCTCGCCTGCAAATATTTTCCCGGCGCTCAAACGGATGCGGATTTGTCTTTTGATCTTATGACCGGCCTCCCGCATCAGGACGAAAAAATTGTCATGGAAGACATAAACCGTATTCGCGCCCACAACCCTTCGCATATTTCGCTTTACAGTCTGACCGTAGAAAAAAACACCGACTTGGAAGAAAAAATAAAAGCCAAAAAAATAATTCTGCCTGACAGTGATAAATCCGATTCCTTTTGGCTTTTCGGGCGCGATTTGCTTACAAGCGAAGGTTACAATCATTATGAAGTTTCCAATTTCGCTCAGGATGGGAAACAGTGTCTTCACAACATTCGTTATTGGCAAATGAAAAACTGGATTGGAGCGGGACCTTCCGCGTCAGGCACCTTGATAAACGAAGAAACCGCTGGGGCGAAGCGTTTTACTTACGCTAATGATGTTGACTCCTATATAAAATCACCGTTGATAACTTCCGCGCGTTGTGAAAACATTGATAAAACCGCTCTTTTAAAAGACGTAATTTTAATGGGTTTCCGCCTCAAAGAAGGCCCAGACAGGGAATTGTTCAAGAGCCGTTTTGGTCTCACGCTTGAAGAATGTATTCCCGAAACCTTAAAAAAATGGAAAGAAAAAGACAAAATGCTTTTCTTGAATAACTTTCTCTATGACGCATTTTCTGAGATAGAGGAAACAAAAGAATTTACCACGAACCGCACGAACACCACGAACTTTTAGCACATATCTTGTCGTTGTTCGTGTGGTTCGTGGTAAAAAAAATAATGTTAAAGCGAGAGAGAAAGCTCAGCGTCAGTTTTTCTGATGTATTCGGGGCCTGAATATATTT
>NZ_BDHF01000004.1:5000-79799 GCF_054786115.1 Treponema sp. R80B11-R83G3
CAGCAATGGGATGTATAGGGGCTGACACCTGCCCGGTGCCGGAAGGTTAAGGGGAGCGGTTATCCGTAAGGAGAAGCTGTGAACTGAAGCCCCGGTAAACGGCGGCCGTAACTATAACGGTCCTAAGGTAGCGAAATTCCTTGTCGGGTAAGTTCCGACCCGCACGAAAGGTGTAACGATCTGGGAGCTGTCTCAACGCGAGACTCGGTGAAATTTAAGTACCGGTAAAGATGCCGGTTACCCGTGGTTAGACGGAAAGACCCCGTGAACCTTCACCGTAACTTATCATGGGGACTTGATTAGACATGTGTAGGATAGGTGGGAGACTTTGAAGCATGGGCGTTAGCTTGTGTGGAGTCAATGGTGAAATACCACCCTTGTTTGATTAGGTTTCTAACCCGACCCGTGAATCCGGGCCGGGGACAGTGATAGGCAGGCGGTTTGACTGGGGCGGTCGCCTCCAAAAGAGTAACGGAGGTGCGCGAAGGTCTCCTCGCGCCGGTTGGAAATCGGCGCATGAGTGTAAAGGCACAAGGAGGCTTGACTGCGAGGTTGACAGACCGAGCAGGTACGAAAGTAGGTCTTAGTGATCTGGCGGCAGCGAGTGGAAGCGCCGTCACTTAACGGATAAAAGGTACTCCGGGGATAACAGGCTGATCTTCCCCAAGAGTCCACATCGACGGGAAGGTTTGGCACCTCGATGTCGGCTCATCGCATCCTGGGGCTGAAGCAGGTCCCAAGGGTATGGCTGTTCGCCATTTAAAGCGGTACGTGAGCTGGGTTCAGAACGTCGCGAGACAGTTCGGTCCCTATCTGCCATGGGCGTTGGATGGTTGAGAGGAGCTGTTTTTAGTACGAGAGGACCGAAATGGACCGACCGCTGGTGTACCGGTTGTCCCGCCAGGGGCAAGTGCCGGGTAGCTACGTCGGGACGGGATAACCGCTGAAGGCATCTAAGCGGGAAGCCCTCCTCAAGATAAACCATCCCTGGGGGTTTAACCCCCCTAAAGGTACCAGGAAGACTACCTGGTCGATAGGTTGGAGGTCTAAGCATGGTAACATGTTCAGCCGACCAATACTAATCTGCCGTGAGGCTTGACCATATTATTGTTCTTTTATCTGACCACTAAAATGCTTTATAAATGTTTATTATTTTTGATAATATTTCTTTGAGCATTTTAGTGGTCAGATGCCCGGTGATTATTGCGGAGGTGGCACACCCGTTCCCTTTCCGAACACGGAAGTTAAGCCCTCCCGCGCCGATGATACTGCATCTCTAAGGTGCGGGAAAGTAGGTCATTGCCGGGCTTTTTTTATTTATTTGCCAGCGTGGAGTTTTGCTTAAAATAAAAAAACTCCGCTTTTCTTACCCCCAACCCCCCTTGGGGGTATTTTTTTTGTCTTTATATTCTTGAAAAAAAAAGATATTTTTATTATATTCTATTTATGAAAACGCTTAATGTTGCCATATCTGACGTAGAATATAACAAATTTGGCTTAACCAATAATGTATTGTCCTTCTCGGATTTTGTTGATATTGTCAGCAAGGAAATAATGAGAGAAAATATGAACGCCGCAATTACCCAAGCGGATATTTGCGGTATTTCTTCCATGACAACGGAAGATATTACATCAGAAGTTCAGGCTGTCCGCAGAAATGCAAAAAATTATAATTGATACCAATGTAATAGTTTCTTCGCTAATTCAAAAGAGTTATCCTTATCGTATAATTTTTGATTTGTTTATTGAAGATAAAATATGTCTATGTATTTCACCGCCGCTTATGGCAGAATACTATGCCGTACTGGAACGTCCAAAATTTGTGCAATTTCAGGGATTTACCACAAAAGCAAGAGCCGTTTTAGCCAATATTGAAATAAAAGCAGCTCGTTATAACCCCAAACTAACTCTTCATCTGGTTTCAGACAAAGATGACAACAAGATACTGGAACTTGCCGACGAATGTGGTGCAGATTTTGTGATAACTGGAAATACCAATGATTTTACTTTTCCTCTGTACAAGCAAACCAAAATTGTAACGCCAAAAGATTATTGGGAAAATTATAAACCGATAGATTGTTTTTTTATACCACGAACCAATTTAGTTATTAGGCATACATTTCAATAGCGTAAGGGGGCATTGTACCTCTCATAAGAACAATTTGTCATATTGACATTACTCCCAATAAATGGTGAATTAATTGAATGAATAAGTTAACAAATATTTCCAGACCGTTTAAGGTATTAATAAAATATATTTTATCTTACACTTGTAAAGATTGGAATTTAAAAAATTATCCCATAGAATATATAAAACAAAAACCTGTTGATGTTTCAAAAATGAATATTAAAATTTATCCTTGGAATGCAAGGATTATTAACTGGTATACGATGAGCGGAAGTGGAAATACAAAAGAAGAAGCGTTTTTGAAGTTAAAAAATAAATTTGAAAAACATAAATCGGAAAATAAGAAACTCCTAAGACCAGGGAAAAAAATGGCTATAGTATTCGCAAGTAGTTCAAAAATTGATAATTATGAAGTAGAGGCAATAGAATTTTTTGATAAAATATTTGATTTGAATTATATGGAAATGTTTATTTCGGATATTTCTTCATTATATGATTTTTGTTGGGCAGATGAATCTAAATTAACAGCAAAAGAAAAAATAAAAAAAAATTATGGAATAAATACTGATAATATAGAAGGGTTACTTATAGTAAATATTTTAGAACAAATTAGAAATAGTAAAAGAGGAAGTGGGTAGCAGCCCGCTTTCTTCGCATACTACCCACTTCCCCAAACTAGATGGAATTTTGGTATCAGCTACGTTGCGTGCCCAATGCTAGAGAAATAATATTTTGTCAAAATTCTTATTAATTCAATTTCTTTACAAAATCCTTCGCTGTTTCATTTTCCGGATCCAGACTAAAGGCTTTATCAAAATCTTGTTTTGCAAGCTCTTTTTTTCCTAATTCTATATAAATATATCCACGCCACGCGTAAGTATCAGCATTATCAGGTTCTAATTTAATGGCTTCACTAAAATCATTAATTGCTAATTCATATTGTCCGGTTTTTTCATACGCTAACGCCCGAAGATTATAAGCTAACGTGCTTTGTTCAAGCTTTATTTGTTCAGTATAACTTTCAATCGCTAAATCATATCGCTCTTTTTTTTCATAAGCGAATCCACGGTTTTCATAATGAATGGGATCATCTGGAGAAAGTTTTATAGCTACATTATAATCCTCAATAGCCTTATCATATTGCTCTTTAAATTCATAACACATTCCTCTGTTTCCGTAAAGCCATGCGAGATTACCTTCCATGATTTTTATGGATTTAGTAAAATCTTCAATCGCCAAATCATCTTGCCCATTTAATGCGTGAGTAGAGCCTCTACCGCCATACGCAAAAGCGTTATCAGGATCAATATTTATGGCTTCTGTGAATTTTTTGATTGATTTTTCATATTCGTCATTATGTCTGAATTTTTTCCCTTTTTCGCAAGCTAATTGCGCTTTTATCCTATTTGCAATATCTCGTTTATTCATCAAAATTCCTGCCTTGCCATAGTTATAATTTCGGCTGTTTGAACATTTAATGCCTTTAATGTAAGACGACCGGAACCGTCTGCATAATTTACAGTAATTATAACAACCGCATTAGCGCCTGACATTTTTCCGATACTAACAGCCGAATTGTCATCAACGTTCCCGGAAGTTTGAAAATTTTGTTCATTACGTATTCTTTCAATTTGCTGACGATCCACCAGCCTAAAACCAACGTTCACCAGATTATATTCTAAATCTTCAATGGCATAATCAGCATAACTATTTGTTTGATAATTTCCTTGTGCATTTAATTGTGCGGCATATCTTGCTTGTGCAGCCAATGTTGTTAATGTTTGCTTATCCATTTTTTGAACAAGAGAGCGAGCATCAGCATCAGAGTACCCTTGGGATTTTAATAAGTTTATTACTATCTGTTGATCATTACTATCTGCTGAAGAACTGCCGGATATAACGGCAATTCTTATTTTTTCGGGTAATTTTTTAATTAACTCTGAAGAGGCTTTATCAACTGCCTTTGTTATTTTCTTCCTTACCACAGATTCTTTTTCTTGTGGTTCAGGTATTCCATACATAGCTATTATTGAACTACATGAAACAAATAAATTTCCTAAAATAATAAATAGTACAAAAAAAACAAATAGCCTTTTCAAAAACATTCATTTTCTCCTTAGGATAGAGTTTATACTGTATCCAAAATTAGTTTTTTTACGCAATAATTCACAAACCAGAAATAGAGGCGTAAATGTCTACTTAGACTTCTCTTTGCCAACTTCATTTGTTTTATATACAAAAGCTCTTATATCGTCTTTAGTTTTGAACCAAAGATAAACATTTACGCTATCTGGAAGCCTCACAAAAAATACAGAATTATTAAAGCTATAAGTCTTATTCCTCTCTTTTACTGTATTAAGAGCTAACTGAGAATAAGTAGTAAATTCTTCACCTTCGAGTACGGTTATTGATAATCCAGAGACAGCTTCTTTGGCAATTGAAACAAATTTTTCATCTGTTTCACAAGTAGCTGAAACAATTTTGGTCTTAATACCGGAAACTGCTTCTGGGGAAAAAAATGAAAAATAAATTACTGTACCAGCAATAAGAACTGCCCAAGTAATAATATAGGCATACAAGAACTTTTTATTTTTTCCATATAAAAATTTTGGAAATTTATAAAAAAGAAATGTAATCGCTACCACCAGTGCTACAAATACAATTCCAATCAGTTTAAGTAAATATCCTATGTTTGCAATAGACCTCGAAGCAGCCTCAGCAGTCTCAGCTTCCTTAGCTTTATTCGCTGCTTTCGCTTTTCGATAGCATCCATCTGAACAATATGCAGTATTCCCTGCTGCATGATGCAGGTGATGAAACGTCCTACCACATTCTGGACATACTATCATTTCTCCCATTTTTTTCTCCTTTACATTGGTAACCAATGTTTTATGTGTATAAATTCATAAAACCATTTTTTGGATTATTTTAATAAAATAATTTTACCCAAAATTTCAGGTTATATGGCACATAACTTATATAAGCAAACAAAAGAACTTTTCCTTGTTTGTAAAAAAAACCGTGCATGGCTCCCCCTGCGTCTCCATTACCATGCCCCTTCATAAATTTTTCCAATGTACCAGCTTTTAGTCTTCTTGTCCTCGTTGTAAAAATCTAGTAATTCTTCATCACTTCCAACTAGCGCGCGTTCCGCGTTTTTGATGCGAGCCTCAAACATTATAATATTGTACTCAATATCGGACCTCAACTTATTAAGCCCATTGTCGTCAAGCCATTTGCGTGCGAGTTTATCGACCCATTCATTGGCAAGTTTATCGGCATACTCTTGTGATTGTGATTTCGCACAGTCTATAGTTTTTAAATATTTTACTATGGGCTTCCTAATGAAATAAACCACGTATACTAGCATTAAAACTAGCATTAAAACTTGCATTAGTAAAACGATGAAGGGATGAATCTTAAGGCCAAACTCATTTAAAATATTTAAAATTATTGAAATAAGCCATTTGAAAGGGAATAAGATAAGCAAAATACCTACCACAACACCTATGACGCTCCCGATCATTTCAGATATGAACAAGCGTTTCGCATCTCGAGGAAGTTCTTCATTGAGATACACGGCATACGCCGCTTGTAGCTCATCTAGCTTTTTTTTGTTTTTGGCAAGTTTTCTCTGCAAATCCGCAATGCGTTCTTTGATAAACGGAAGAAGTTTTTCACGGATTTCATTGATGAATTCATCACGATCCATCCATGCGTGTAAACTTTTATCCGCACTTACATTATCTATAACAAGATCGTATTCACACCCTGCCCCTGAACGCCGTGTCTGTTCCTTTCCGCATTTTAAACAAATAACCATTTCAGAATTTTCTCCTTAGGCAAGATGCCGCAATGTTCCATATTTATCCCTTCACGCCTTCAAGTGCGAGGGCAATATCAATGATTTTATCTGCCACTTCCTGCGGATGCTCTGTATACAACTTGGCGAGTCTGTAGAAATACAAATCTTCGTCTACAGGTTCCTTAAAGGGATATCGATTTGTACAGATGGAAAAAACTTTGTCATTTTTTTCATTTTTACATTTTGTGAAATTAACCATTTCATCTTTCATGCGAACCTCAATCTGTGGATTGCGTTCTTTTTCATTTTCGATGCAACATTCTATTTCAAAACTTTTCCAATCATAATTCACATCAAGAATGTAATCCCCGCCCATGATTTCAATTTGAATCATATCCCAACCATCGCCATTGTTGGGGCGAAACACAGCAACAGGGGGCGTGAACTTATCTTGCACTAGTTTTGTAATGTGTTCCTTGAACTCCTCCAATACTTTTTTGTTAAAATCCATATTGCGGCTTATATCAAGCGCCGCCCGTACTGAGTCATCATTCTTGGTGATCAGTTCAAAAATCTCGTTTTCCATTTTTGCATCCTCCGATTTTCCGCACAGCGATTTTATCGCCGCAATTAGTTGCCGCAGGTTCTCCCGCACTGGAACCGTTGTTTCCGGCGTATTCTCCAGTTCACACGCATCAAGCCATGCGAGAATGTCGTCCCTGAAAGAGAGCGGCACGTAATTATTCTTGCCGACACCGGCTTTTGAAAAATCCGATGGCTCATGTCCGTCAACGGTTAGGTAGAGTACCGGAACATTAACGTTGTTTTTCTTTTTTGCAAATTCGTAGTAATCTGCCACCTGTTTTGGCTGGTCTCCCGCCCAAATTTTAACTTCGATGGGTACGAAAACCCTGCCATCCTCAAGGGTAATGTCAATGCGGCGGTTTTCATCAATGACATACTCTGCCGTTACCTTCGTGTCTTTGATAATAAGCTCAAGCCGCTCCGGTAATTTTGGTGATATGGTCTCCCAAAACAAGCTAAGGTATCGGCTTCCTTGACAGTGTTTGCCCTGCGGATCAAGCAAGTCAGCGAGGACACGGCACATGATGACTTCTTTGTGGGCGATTCCGGCAACCATGAAGAGGTTATATTTCTCTCCTGTCTTCCGCCACTCCTCCTCAAAGCGTTTCCTGACCCCTGCGACTTCAGTCAACAATTGACAAACGTTATTTTCCAGTGTTTTATCCGTAAAAAACTCCTTTTACTGTTGTTTTTACACTATAAATATACCACATGATAGAAGTTTCTGCAAATAGTTTATCTAAAAAAATAACCAAATGTATATTATTTAACTATTGGCTGTAGGGTATAATATGGTATATTTAAAGTCGATTTTAGCCTCTAATATAAAAGCCCGTAGGAAATCTTTAGGATTAACTCAGGAAAAACTGGCGGAGATGATAAATACAGCCCCTACTTATATTGCCATGATAGAAGCTGAGCGCCGTACTCCGTCGTTTAATATGATAGAACGCTTGGCAAAGGCATTAAAAATCGACGCTCCAAACCTTTTTTCTATGAATAACTATCCGTCAGAATCGGTATCGGAAATCCATGAGGATTTATTGTCCCAATTTGACAAATTTTTAAGGGCAGCGGTTATCGAAATTGGGAAAAAATGAACAAATACCCATTGCCTCATAGTTAAACCATTTGCTAATTAATGAATAAATTACACTAGCGTGTGAGGGAAGCTCCTTTTTGCCGTTTTCCCCCTCTTTTTGAGGGCATTTTTTTGTCTTTATAGAATTACAGAGTAAAAAGTAATATGCCGATATTAACGATATGAAAAAGAATTATTTATTTTTAGCCATTTTGTTTTTGTCAGTAATTGTCCCGTTTCAATTACTGGCCGAGGGGACGGATGTTTTCCGTCAGGAAGGAATAGCATCGTGGTATGGCAGGGAATTTGAGGGTCGCCCGACCGCGTCGGGGGAAATTTTTGACGCTTCGCAGATGACGGCGGCTCATCCAAGCTTGCCCTTTGGCACTATGCTTGTTGTTACAAATCAACATAATAAAAAGAGCGTAACGGTAAGGGTAAATGATCGCGGTCCCTTTGTTCCGGCGAGAATAATCGATGTGTCAAGGGCTGCGGCTGAAAAGCTTGATATGATTGTTACGGGAACCGCGCCTGTTACCGTTGAAAGTCTAGATAAGATCGTCGTATCAACCCCTGTTTTGGGGACGCAAATGGCTGCTCCAGTGATTACTTCCCAGTCCGCCACACCCGTTGTTACTCCTCCCGTAACCGCTCAAAACGCGCCAATTCAAACTATTTCTGTTCCAACTGCGCCGATTCAAAATACTCCTGTTCAAACCGCGCCTGTAATTGTTTCTCAGCCTGTTACTGTTATTATCCCTGCTAATCAAATTAAATTAACGCCGGAAATGAATATTGTAGCTGGAAAAAATTACCGCTTGCAGGTTGGCTCTTTTAAGAACGCAAAAAACGCGGTTGAGGCGTTTGATAAATTAAAAGCTTCAGGACTAAACCCCGCTTATGAACGATTTATTAACGGAGATAATATTGAATTTTACCGCGTGGTAGTAGCCGGAGTTCGCGGAAGCGACGTGCGATTAACCGCAGAAAAAATCAGCGCTGCCGGTTTTAGGGAAGCGATAATTAAAGAAGAAAACTGATAATTTTTATGAATAATAAACCTCTTATCAGCCGTTCCGCATTACGGGCGGATTTTCTTCTGATTCTTACTGCGGCTATCTGGGGTTTTGGGTTTGTAGCCCAACTTTCAGGAATGGAATATTTTGGGCCTTTTGCATTTAACGGAATTCGTTTTATTTTAGGAAGCCTCTCGCTTGTTCCGCTTATTCTTATCAGGCGAAAAAAAGAGGCTTCTTCAGAGTCGAGGCCATCGCGGCTGTCGCTTATTTATTTATTAAAGGCTTCTCTTGCGGCGGGAAGCTGTCTTTTTATAGCCGTAATTCTTCAACAGTTTGGTTTGATTTTTACTACAGCCGGGAACGCCGGTTTTATTACGGGGCTTTATGTTGTATTTACCCCGATTGTGGGAATTTTTCTGGGAAGAAAAACCGGACTTCCAACTTGGATTGGTTCCGTTCTGACTCTTACAGGACTTTACTTTGTCAGCGCCGCTGGCCGTTCTTCAATTAATCCCGGTGATATAATTACCGTTATTAGCGCATTTTTATGGACCGCGCATGTTCTGCTTATCGATAGATTTATGAATGTTGATATTCAGCGTAATATTTCCATTGATCCCATAGAACTTTCCGCCGGGCAGTTTGCGGTCTGCGGAGTATTAATGCTGTTAGGCGCAATTTTTATTGAACCTCACATTACTTCCGCTGTAGAAAAAATTAATCCCTCATTGCTTGATAAAGGTCTTTTTAAATGGCTGCCTTTTCCCACTCTTATTGCCGCTTTTAAAAATGGCGCTCTGCGTCTTTCTTTACAGATGTTAATTCCAATCCTCTATGGCGGACTTGGCTCTGTAGGAATTGCCTATACTCTTCAAGTAGTCGCCCAAAGAGACGCGCCTCCCGCCCATGCGGTTATAATCCTATGTTTTGAAGGATGCTTTGCTGCTCTTGGAGGAGTGTTATTGCTTTCCGAGAAAATCAGTTTATGGTCATTGTTGGGATTTATTCTGATGCTTGCCGGGATGTTGGCTACTCAGTGGGATGTGATTGTTAAGGCGAATAAGATAACGGACAATACCCCTGATCCCTCTTTGTGATCTTTGTCCCTTTGTGTTCTTTGTGTGAAATATTCTGATAAAAATTTTAGAGTAATGCTTTAATTCTCTCCGCCGTCTCCACATCATCGCGCCCAGGTTCTATCCAATTACCATTGGGAATACCCGGAAAAAAAGTGATTTGACGTTTTGCGTAACGGCGGCTGTTTTGGGCGACTAATGCTTGCACCCCTTCGGTATCCTGCGAAAGCCGCCACTTGCTTTGTTTGTCTGCGGAAAAATCGCCGTCTTGTGCCGCTTCGACAAAAAATTCTCTGTAGCCGATGGCTCGCAAACCCGGGTCTTCGGGCGTGTAGCCTGACTTGAAAAGCGAACTTACCTCGGCGGCAAGACCCTGTTTGAACATATCGGCGCAACGTAAGTTTATTCGGTGGTACAGTTCTTCTCTGGGGCGGGAAAGGCCTATTACAAGAAAGTTAAATTTGGAACGGTTTTTAGCGGCGTTGGCTTCAAAAGATGAAAGGGGCTTGCCGCAGGAGCGGAAAACTTCCAGAGCGCGAAGAAGACGGTACTCGTCATTTATGTGGATGCGATTCGCACTCACGCTGTCGCAGGAGGCAAGTTCTTCCATAAGAGACGCTGCTCCTTTTTCGTTTAATTCACGTCTTAATTGTTCACGGAGCAATTTGTCGCCGGGGGGAGCTTCGCTCAATCCTAAAATAAAGTTTTTTAAATAAAAACCCGTTCCGCCCGACACTACAGGGAGTTTTCCGCGAGAGGTAATTTCGGCACAAGATTCATCGGCAAGACGGACGAAATCGCCTGCGTTAAATTGTTCGCTAGGGTCGCGGATATCGATTAAATGGTGGGGGAGCTTTGCTCTTTCGTCAGCCGAAGGCTTGGCTGTCCCGATGTTCATGCCTCTGTAGACTTGCATGGAATCGGCGGAAATAACCTCGGCTTGCAAGCTGGATTGGGAGTTAAAAAGTTGAAGGAGAATGCCGGTTTTGCCTGACGCTGTAGGGCCAAAGAGAATTAATACCGGAATAGCGGAGGTTTCCAAAAGTACTATTCAGCTTCCAGACGGAATTGGACTTCTTTGGTAAAAACCTGTAAGGCGGCAAGGGCGACCATTTTGCCGTCGTAATCGTCTTTTTCATCTTTTTCCAACACGGAAGAAAGCTGATAAGCCCTGCGTGAAGCCGCAGTGGTTATTTCGTACATATTGTCGCCGTACTCAATTAGTTCTTTTAATGGAAATATCATAACTAATTTATAGCGAATTTATCAACTTATGTCTAGTGGTTGGAAGGATTTTATTCGAAATATTTCACACAAAGCTCACAAAGGAACAAAGGACACAAAGGGGATCAGGGGTTTTTGTCCGAAGACAATGTGCGGACTTCACGATAAGATAACAAACAACAACCCCTTATTCCCTCTTTGTGATCTTCTCTTCTTTTGTGTCCTTTGTGAGAAACCTTAACGTAAAAGTGCCCTTGCTGTTTTTTCTTATTGCCGTTATAGTTTTTTCACTATGCGTAAATTATCAGACAGGACGGCTGGGTTTACCGATTCCGTTATTCGCCGCATGACCCGCATATCGCTCAAACATGGGGCGGTTAATCTTTCGCAGGGGTTTCCTGATTTTGATCCGCCAAAGGAAATTTTAGACCGATTGGCGGCTATTGCGCATACGGGGCCGCATCAGTATTCCATTACATGGGGAGCGCAAAATTTTCGCGAGGCTCTTTCCGACAAGCAGTCAAAATTGATGGGCAGGCAAATTGACCCTCAGCGTGAAATTGTTGTAACTTGCGGCAGTACCGAGGCGATGATGGCTGCGATGATGACTGTCGCAAACCCCGGCGACAAGGTGATTGTGTTTTCGCCGTTTTATGAAAATTACGGAGCGGACACGATTCTGTCGGGGGCGGAGCCGATTTATGTTCCTCTGCGTCCGCCTTTGTTCAACTTTGACGCGAATGAATTGGAAGCCGCTTTTAAGCAACGCCCCAAAGCGTTGATACTTTGCAATCCTTCCAACCCTTGCGGCAAAGCGTTTACACGAGACGAATTAACAGTAATCGCCGATCTTGCGAAAAAATATGACGCATATATCATTACCGATGAAGTGTATGAGCATATCGTTTACGCTCCCCATACCCATACCTACATTGCGTCCCTGCCCGGTATGTTTGAACGGACAATTTCTTGCAGTTCACTTTCTAAAACTTATTCGATTACCGGTTGGCGGTTGGGATATATCATCGCTACGGAAGAAATTATTGAAGTGGCAAAAAAAGTACACGACTTTTTAACAGTGGGCGCTGCGGCTCCCCTGCAAGAAGCGGCGGTTGTGGGATTGCGTTTTCCCGCCGCATACTACGAAAAACTGTTACGTGAATATACCGAGAGGCGGCAACTTTTCCTTAAAGGGTTAGACGATCTCGGCATACGGCACACAAATCCCGAAGGCGCATACTATGTAATGCTTGATATTTCAGAATACGGCTATAAAAGCGATTTGGATTTTTGCGAGAAGTTAGCTGAAAAGGTAGGCGTAGGAGCGGTTCCCGGTTCCAGTTTTTTCCGAGAAGACGTAAATACGCTGATACGTTTTCATTTCGCTAAAAAGAACGACACTCTTTATGAAGCGTTGAATAGATTGGAAAAAATGAAAGAGCGAATGAGAAAGTAAAGTTATGCTCGACGGCGATCTTGCCGTGTTGTATAAGGTATAAACCAAGTTTCTTAATAGAACTGTAAAAAGACATAAAAAACGTTTTCCATCTGATTTTATGTTTCAGCTTACTAAAAGAGAATGTGAAAACTTGAGGTGCCAAATTGGCACCTCAAGTTGGGGCGGTTTAAGATATTTGCCTTATGCGTTTACCGAACAAGGAATAGCTATGCTTTCGGGGCTTTTGAATAGCGATATTGCGATAAAAGTAAATGTCAATATTATGCGGACTTTTGTACAGTTAAGACATTATGTGCTTGATAAGTCAGGTACAAAATCAGATATAAATAAACAAATAGCAGAACTTCGCAAACTGCTTATGCTCTATATCGAAAAAAATGATAAGCGGGTGAATGAAATAATTATCGCTCTTAATAATCTTATTAAAAAGCCGCCGGAAACTAAAAGAATTGGTTTTTAATTACTCTGCTGGCTCAACATTGCGCTAATTTTGAAAAGTTACGTTCATCGTTTTTTACTAAGATCCCAATAATTTTTACGCATATCTTACCGACGTCTGCTTTTATCATAATTTCGAGGTATAATTCTATCATTTTTTCCTTGACAAAAATTTAGATAAGATAATAAAATGTACACAATGGTAGAAACCAGAAAATACTAAATATAAATGGGGGACAAAAATGAACATCGACAAAATTGTAGACAAGAAGTACGAAAAAATGACATTCAAGGAAATCGCCGCCGCTCCGGTAGACGCGCTTTCCGGCATCAGTGAAGGTGATGCTGATTTGCTCAAAAAAGCCTTTAAGGTAAAAACCGTTTCAGACTTGGCGAAGCTCAAGTATGTGAAATGGGCGCAGGCCATCTGCACCCTTGCCGACGGCGAGGCATGATTAACAGGGGGCTGTCCAATAAGTTTTAATTTTACCACGAACCAACACAAACAATGATAAGATATGTGCAAAAAGTTCGTGAATGTACCGAAGGTACAGTTCGTGTGGTTCGTGGTAGAAATTTTTCTTTTTGGACGTCGACTGTTAATGTAGTTCGTGGTAGAATTCTTAGTCTCTCTTCCTACAAAAAAACCTGTTCAAGATAAACCGCTAGTCCTTCTTCCGTATTTGGACCGTAAATCAAATCCGCCTGTTCGCGGATTTTTTCTCTCGCGTTTTCGGGGGCTCCGGCAAATCCCACGACAGAGAACATAGGCACGTCGTTTTCTTCGTCTCCAAAGGCGATTACTTCTTCGGGTTTTAGCCCCCTGTGTTCCATCGCGATTCTTAGGCCTTCGCCCTTGGAAACTCCGTTGTTTATGACTTCCAAAAATGTCGGATAACTTCGCATTATGCTTATTTTATCGCCAAAACGCTCTTTAAATTTTTGCCGCACTTTATCGTGCAGAGAAGGATCGGCGATAAACATTCCCTTGATACAGCCGTCAAGCGGCAGGGAAGCAATGCTCTTTAAATCTTTTATTACCGCTTTAACCCCGGTGTGCTTGTAATACATCTCAGCTTCGGGACCATATTTTTCTATTAATAACGCTTCCCATCTTTGTTTTGGATCCTGTTTGCCGCTGTCAGGTGAAATTCCTGCGGGCAGATAAACTTGATAATGTATTTCAAGCTCGCGGGCTAAATTCGCTCCAAAATCGACAACGTCAAGGCTTATCAAATTTGTATGAAGCATTCTGCCTGAAGGAACGTCAGCTACTTCCGCGCCGTTAAAAAAAACCATCGGTCCTTCCGTTCCAATCGCGCTCCTGTATTTTTCCGACGCTTCAATCGCCCTTCCGGTCGAAATTATTATGTGCATTCCTTTTGAAATAAGTTTTTGCAAACATTTTTTTGTCCTGTCTCCCAAGACTCCTTCGGGCAGTAATGTGGTTCCGTCAAGGTCTATCGCGAGCCCCCTGATTTTCTTTGGATCGTAACTTCTCATATCGCAAGTATACAGATAGAATATAAGTTATTCAACTTATAATGAAAAATGTGATATAATATTTTTTATATATGGAGGATAGAAATGAATACTGATAATAAAGCAAAGAAAGTTATGAAAGCGTTGTGTCTGGCGGTGTTACTGGCAATAACCGCCGCAAACGCCGTTTTATGGGGACAAACTCCCTTAGCGGCGGAAGAGTATCTAAAGCGCGCTGACGCGTATGCCATTAATGGCGAACTAGACAAGGCAATTATTGAATTAGGGCAGGCGTTGCAGCTTTACCCCAAGTACGCGCAAGCGTATTACTATCGCGGTAACGCGTATGCCAGAAAAGGCGACTTTGACTCGGCAATAGCGGACTATAATCAGGCAATACGGCTTAAACCAGACTTTGGCGATGCGTTATTTGATCGCGCCAATGCCTATGCCAATAAAGGCGATTACGACATGGCAATTTCGGGTTATGGCCGCGTACTTCTGTTGTATCCCAATGAAGCGGGTGTGTATTTCAGCCGCGCCAACGCTTATTCCGATAAAGGAGATTACGACAAGGCAATTGCGGACTATGGACAGGCAATCCGTTTAAAATCAGATTATGGCGAGGCTTATTATAACCGAGGCAATTCTTACGCCAATAAGGGCGATTATGACAAGGCAATCGCGGATTATAGCCAGGTGATCCTAATGTACCCCAATTTTGCTATGGCGTATAACAATAGAGGTTATTTGTATTACCTAAAAAAAGACTACGACAAGGCAATTATGGACTTTGAATCAACGCTAAAAGCAGATCCGAATCACGAATATGCAAGGCAGAATCTTGAATTAGCCAAAAAAGAAAAAAATTAAAAAGGATAAAATGAAAAAAATTAAAGCAAAAAAGGAAGCAAACAAACGGCTGGAATAGCGATAATGATTATTATCACAGTTTTTGTTCTCATTATTGTTATATCGAAAAAAATAAGGCAAATAGAATTCGATGCGGAAGGTAAAATGGATCCGAATAATTTTATTGTGCGCTATAAAAAAAGCACCTTAATATTTTATATAATTTATACCATAATGTTTACGTCTGCATTAGGATACGTAGATTTTCCTTTTAATTTTGATAGTGATAAAGAATTAAAGCAAGCGTTGGTATTGTGGCTTTTACCATTATTCGGTCTTATCGGTATTTTTCTATGGCTTAGATTTAAAATCGTTGTAAATGGAAATCAAATAACGTCCAGAGCTTACCTTGGAAGAAAGAAAACTTTTACTATTGACGATATTACAAAAGTAGAACAGGGGATAAAACAAACGGATGCGGGGCTTACAGAATATATTACCGCCTATCATCAAGAGGAAAAGCTTTTTACCGTTAAATCCGCGTGTCCGGGTTATAATGTTTTGGTTTCATGCTTAAAAGATAAAGTTGCGCGTTTTGTAATTGGTAAAAAATGCATGCAATGCAATACCGTATATTCTGTTTCAGATAGAGTATGTCCTAATTGCCGTTCACCTTTATTTCAAGAAATAATTCAGGAAAGAACAAGTCAAAGTCAAGGATATAAACCGTTATTTGCGCCCGTGTCAGGCGATACGTGGGTTTGTAAAAAATGCGAACAAGTAAATAGTTCTAATTCTTCTATATGCAAAGGGTGTGGGGAGTATAAATAAGGAGGCAATCTAATGTATGTATATTTATTGTTAAGTTTTTCCTGCGTTCTCTGTTTTGTCGTGCCTTTTCTCGCGCTGAGAGAAGCCAATAAAACAGGAATAATAACAGACGCGGATGATTTTACCGTCCGCAAACCAAAAACAAACCTTATTATTTTTGTTTTCTTCACCGTTTTTCTTTTATTCATATATGTAATGTCATTAATGACAATTGAAGATACGTCTCAAAAATTTACTTTTGCGCTTGGTTTCTTGCCTGTTTTATTACTTGGCAATTTTGTTGTCTTTATATGCGTCAGGTGGAAAGTTAAAGTTAAAGACAAACAAATAACATTTACGCCTTATTTTGGGAGCAAGAAATTGTTTGGTTTTAATCATATTACATTGGTTAAATATGGAATTAAATTAATATTGATGAAAAACGGCAGTACGGTACAAAGAGATTATATTAAAGCGTATCATGAAAAGAAAACTCTTTTTTTTCTTAGAGACGACTATCCCGGTTTCCGTACGTTTGTGCAACGATTAAAAGACGAGAGCGTGCCTATTGAGTGGTGAAACGCGCGACGGCAAACATTTTTATACTTTACTCTTCTATAAAAAATAATATATTATTAACAGATAGGAGTTTTTATGAGAGTTATTACTTTTGGTGAGATTATGCTGCGTCTTGCGCCTGAAGGTTATTATCGTTTTGTTCAGGCGGATTCTTACGGCGCGATTTACGGCGGCGGCGAGGCGAATGTCGCTGTTTCTCTTGCCGGTTTTGGAATTGACGCGGCTTTTGTGACAAAACTTCCCAAGCACGAAATAGGGCAGGGCGCGGTTAACAGCCTTAGAAAATTCGGGGTAGACACTTCCCTGATAGTGCGCGGCGGCGACAGGGTTGGAATTTATTTTCTTGAAAAGGGAGCTTCCCAGCGTCCGTCTAAAGTGATTTATGACCGCGCCCATTCCGCGATTGCTATGGCCGTGGAGTCAGACTTTGACTGGGATAAAATTTTTAAAGACGCTAATTGGTTTCACTTTACGGGGATAACGCCCGCGCTTTCAGATAACGCGGCATTAATCTGCATGGCGGCGGTAAAAACTGCGCGGTTAAAGGGTATTACCGTCTCCTGCGACATAAACTACCGCGCCAATCTTTGGACGCGGGAGAAAGCCCGCGATGTTATGGGCAAACTTATGGAGTACGTTGATATTTGCATAGCTAACGAAGAAGACGCCGCCGATGTCTTTGGCATTAAAGCGTCGGGAAGCGACGTGACAGCCGGTAAAATCAGCCATGACGGCTACAGGGAAGTCGCCGCCGCCCTTATTAAAAAGTTTAATTTTAAGCAGACGGCGATTACATTAAGGGAATCAATTTCAGCTAACGACAACAATTGGGGCGCGATGCTCTGCACGGGAAAGGATTTTTATTTCTCTAAAAAATACGCGGTTCATATTGTGGACAGGGTAGGCGGCGGCGACAGTTTCGGAGCGGGGCTTATCTACGCTAACCTTCAAAGAATGTCCCCCGACGAAGGGCTGGAATTTGCAGTCGCGGCAAGCTGTTTAAAACACACAATCGAGGGCGACATAAATCTGGTTTCCGCCGATGAAGTTAAAAAGCTGGCTTCAGGCAACGCGTCGGGAAGGGTGCAGAGGTAGGTTTTAACGCTCGTTTTTAATGTTGTTTTTTCCCGAATAATAGGATAGAATAATAAAACCTCAAACGAGATAAATTTTAAGGAGAAAAATATGGCAAGACAAAAAATTACGGAAGCGCTTAAAGCTGGAAAAGTGTTAATTTCTGACGGGGCATGGGGAACTTTTTTGCATAAAAAGGGCTTGAAACCCGGGGAATGTCCCGAGTTGTGGTGTGTTGACAGGCCGGCTGATGTTTTGGATGTGGCGAAAAATTATATTGACGCGGGCGCGGACATGGTCGAGACGGACAGTTTTGGCGGAAGCAGTTTTAAATTGGCTCACTTTAAACTTGACGGCAGGGCGGCGGAAATAAATGAAGCCGCGGCGAAAATTTCCCGCCAAGCGGCAGGGGACAATCATTGGGTAATAGCGTCTATCGGCCCCACCGGGAAAATGCTTGTTACCGAAGAAGTTACGGAAGAGGAACTTTACGAGGCGTTTAAAACGCAAGCGGTCGCTTTTGAAAAAGGCGGGGCGGATGCGGCATGTATCGAAACTATGAGCGATATACAGGAAGCTTGTCAGGCTGTTAAGGCTGTCAAGGAAAATACAAAATTGGAAATTATCTGCACGTTTACTTTTGAAAAAACAGTACAGGGAGAGTACAGAACGATGATGGGGGCTGATCCTGTTTCAGCGATGAACGCGGTTATCGAAGCGGGCGCGGATATTGTCGGCGCAAACTGCGGCAACGGCATTGAGAGAATGATCGAAATCGTAACTATTATGAGATCTGCAAATAAAACTATTCCCATTCTTGTTCACGCCAACGCGGGTCTTCCCAAAAATGTAAACGGGCAGACAGTGTTCCCCGAAACTCCCGAAGATATGGCGGCTATCGCTCCAAAACTTGCCGCCGCCGGAGCGAACATAATCGGCGGTTGTTGCGGAACTACGCCGGCTCACATTAAAGCAATTAAAGAAGCGTTGAATAAATAATTATAAGGAGAATTTATTATGATGAAAACCAAATTTCTTTCCACCGCCATCGGCTCAATGCCTTTTGAGGATCCCGCCTACGCGGTTGGCGTTTCGTTAAAATCCATGGACGCGCCGATTTGGCCCCAGCTTCCGCGTCTTGGGCTTTTAGAGCAAATGGAAGTGCAATACTCGGAGAATATGCCATGCGCGGTTGTTGATACCGAAAAAAACAGATTGTACTTTAAAACTGACGTGGATTATTCGGAAAAATTCGCGGAGTTTTATGAGGCTTATATGGCGGCAACAGACGAAGGCACGAATGATTTTTCTAAAATGGCAATCAGCGAAAAATATTCCAAAGGCATCTACGCTCTTTTAAAAAACTTAAAAGAAAAGGGTTCCAAAAGAACGTGGCTTAAAGTGCAGACTACGGGGCCGATTACTTTCGCGCTTTCAATCGTAGATGAAAACAAACGCGCCATGTACTACAACGAAGAATTCCGTGACGTAATTGTAAAATCAATCGCGATGAAAAGCCGCTGGCAGATTCAGCAATTTAAACCTTTCGCCGAAAATATTATCTGCTTTTTAGACGAACCAATTTTGTCGGCGTTTGGAAGCTCCACCTATGTCTCCGTTAAACGAGAAGACGTGGTAAGCATTTTAGCCGAGTCAATTGAAGCGCTCCATGCCGAAGGGGCTATCGCGGGCATTCACTGCTGCGGCAATACCGAATGGAGCATTCTTATTGATGCTGGCGTGGACATCGTAAACTTTGACGCGTTTGAATACGGCGATACAATCGCCATTTATGCCGACAGCGTAAAAAAACATCTCCAGAAGGGCGGAGTGCTTGCATGGGGCGTAGTGCCTACTTCCGAAAAAATCAGAGAGCAGACGGTAGAGTCCCTTGAAAAACAGCTTGAAAAAGTTATGGATAATCTTGCTTCAAAAGGCATTGATAAAAAACTGATAATCGATCAGGCGATGATCACTCCTTCATGCGGGACAGGCTCTCTTGCGGCGGCAGACGCGGAAAAAGTTTTTTCGCTTTTATGCGATTTAACCAAACGGATGAAGGAAAAATACGCTTAAAAGGTTATAGATGAAAATTGCAGTTTCAGGAAAAGGCGGGGTCGGCAAATCCACTGTCGCCGCTTCTATCGCTTTAATTCTGGCGCGAAGGGGCGGCCGAGTGCTTGCCCTTGACGCCGATCCTGACGCTAACCTTGCCGCGTCTTTGGGTATTCCTAAAACTGTTAAAATTACCCCCATCTCGCGGGAAATCGCGCTCATCGAGGAGAGAACGGGAGCAAAGATTGACAAGTATGGGCAAATTTTTAAACTTAATCCTAATGTCAGCGACGTGGCGGAAAAATTTGCGGTTTCACATAACGGGGTGGAGCTTTTGGTTCTGGGAGCAATAAAAAGAGGCGGTGGAGGTTGCGCCTGTCCTGAAAATGTTTTTATAAAAGCGTTGGTTAACGATCTTGTCTTGTATAAAAATGAAACTCTTATAATGGATATGGAAGCTGGAATTGAACATTTAGGACGCGCTACCTCAAGCGGCGTAGACGTGATGGTTATTGTAGTTGAGCCTGGCCAGCGCTCGCTTGATTGCGCGGATACGGTTATCAAGATGTCGAAGGAAATAGGGCTTGCCAATTTTGTGATTGTGGGGAACAAGGTAACTTGCGAAGACGATAAGCGCTTTATCGCAAACGGGCTTTCAGGTTTTAACGTGTCCGCGTTTCTTCCGTATTCGGAAAACATTCGCAAAGCGGACAGGGACGGAGTTTCCGCGCTGGACGGAATGAGCGCTGAAGAACGCGCAAGTTTGGAAACCCTTGTCGAGCTTATTTTGAAAATACCGAATCGGGGTAATGTATGAGCGCGAATAAAAACAGCAAACTTATCGCCATAACGGGAAAGGGCGGCGTTGGTAAAACTACGGTCAGCGCGTTATTAATAAAAAGTTTATTGGCGGTGGGAAAATCTCCCGTGCTTGCGATTGACGCCGACCCTAATAGCTGCCTTGACGCGGCGTTAGGCGTACATGTTACCGATACCGTAGGCAGGGCGCGGGAAGACGTTCGCAATTCCGCCGGGGCGGATATTAATGTTTCCAAGCGCGAGCTTTTGCGGTTAAAGTTGGAAAGCGCCCTTGTGGAAGAAAAGGGCTTTGACCTTATCGCTATGGGAAGGCCGGAAGGGGAGGGCTGTTACTGTTACGCGAATAACGTGCTTAAAGAGATTATCGCCGAAATTTCATCGGGATATCCCTATGTGGTGTTGGATAACGAAGCCGGTCTTGAAAACCTTTCACGGCGGATTGTTCAAAAAGTTGACCTTATGATACTGGTTTCCGACGCTTCCAATTCAGGACTGCAAACCCTGTTAAGGCTTTTTGAGCTTGCAGGCGAAATGAAAATGGCTTACGGCAAACTTGCGCTTGTGGTGAACAAATTGCGAAGCGATAAACTTCCCGACAGAATGAAAGAGATAAGCGAGAAAACAAAAGCGGATATTGTCATCGGTCTTCCCGATGATGATGAAGTTTCGCTCTTCGCGCAGGAGAACAGAAATTTTTTGCAGATTTCCGATTCAAACCCTGTTTATAAAAAAGTAATGGAATTAGCGTCTGTATAATAAGTATCACAAATCAAATAACTCTTTCCGTGAGCTAACGCCTGTTTTTTCGTAAATATTCCTTAAATGATTATCCAAAGTACGATTGCCAAGTTTAAGCATTTTGGCAATTTGCTGATTAGACAATGATTGTTTTACAAGCGAGACAATTTCGCTCTCGCGGCGGGTCAGGGCAAGAAATGTCTTTTTTTGATCCTGTTTTTTGATTTTGACGCTCGTATAAGTTTCACCCGCAAGTATGGCGTCTATGGCGGCGGTTATTTCATCCGCTACAGCAGATTTCGCCACATAACCTTTCGCTCCCAACTCCATCGCTCTTTGCACTAAAAATGAGTCTTCGTACATTGAACATACCAGCACGTCGGGCGTGGGCGCTTTTCTTCCCTTGCAAACTTCTTTAAGTTCGGGAATAAAAGTAAGCCCGTCTTCCTGAACGTTGTTTCCACCGCTCATCGATATGTCAAGAATGACAATTTGAGGCAGAGGGTCAAGTTCTTTCATGAGCGCGCGGGCTTGCGCGAGACTGTCCGCAGTACCTGCGATGATAAAGCGTCCTGTGGCTTCCAACCATACGCCAATAGCGTTGGTTAGCAGGGGATGATCGTCTATTAGGGCTATAGAAATCATAAATTACCCTGTTGCCTCGCCGGAAATGACTTGGGGGGGGAGGATATTATTAACCTTATTGACGTGCCTTCCCCCTCTTCGCTGTCAATGCTAAAAACGCCGTTCATGGAGGCGGCTCGCTCCTGCATGTTCCACAGGCCAAAATGCCCCTTCGCCCTTATCACTCGGTAAAAATCATTGTCCGTTTTTGTAAAACCTTTGCCGTTATCTGTAACAAACAGCAACAGGTTCCCTTCGGCGTTACTGCGGACAAGAACCGATACCTCGTCGGCTTTCGCGTGTTTTTCAACATTCGCAAGACATTCCTGAACAATGCGGAAACAATGCAACTGCATATCTACGTCAAGAAAACTGAAGTCCGCGTTATCGTGTACCATTATGTTGCATTCAATGCCTGTGCGTTTTTCAAACGCTTGGCAAAGGTTACGCAACGCGTCGGGTAAAGGGATATGTTTTATGCCGCTTGGCTGAAAATCAGGCGGAATTAAATCATCGCAGATGTTTCTTATTCTGCTTAACAATTCCGTTTGCCCCTGGGCTACTTCGGCGCAAAGACCGCTCTGTTTTTCGGATACGGCATCTTTTTTGATAATTTCCATTTGAAGCGAAAGCCGCAAAAGGTCTTGCGCCACAGTGTCGTGCAATTCCCTGGCTATCCGCGAGCGTTCATGTTCCTGCGCGAGCACGATTTCCCGCGAAAAAGACAGACTCTGCTGATGCTGTAATTTTTCTTTTTTAAGATTTTTTTGCAAAACCGACAAACTAAGAGTTATTGTTATAACCATTAAAGTAAATAAAAAGAACAGCAGAAAAGAACTAAGTTGGCTTGTAACAGAAAGCTCTGCGTCAACACGTTGCAGTATGCTAATCGCCCTGTCAATTTCAAGGGTATTTGAAAAAACTTTCTGCTTGTCGCCGTTTTGCATGGCGGTTTTAAGCCTGTTTATGGCGGCGGAAATTTCCTGAACGGAACGCATATCCTTTTTTCTGTGCATTCGGTACAGATAGCCGACTGGAGAGTTTAGAAATCTGTTAAGGCTGTCATTAAACGCTTCGATTTGTAATACAACTCCGTCTGAAAACGATGTTTCCGCCGTATCCGTTGGAGTAAGTTTTGTGTTTATATTAAACCATGAGTCGGCTATATCGGAAACCGAAGGCTGCCTTGTCAGCCAAGGCTGAGAAACTTTTTTTTCACAGTTTGCCGTAAGTATCAGGACAACGGCTATTACTAAAAACGCCTTAACATTTTTTCGCATTTATGGGTATAATAAGATATTTATGAGCGATGTTCAATTAGCGGAAAAGAAACCTGCGGTTAAAACCGCTTCGATTTGGAAAATAGCGCTGCTTTGCCTTGTATCGGGCTTGTTAAATACGCTTATCAGTTATTTTATTAACGGCGTATGCGGTCTGCCCCTGTACCTTGACACGCTGTTTACTGTGGCGGTATATTTCAGCGTTGGTCTTTTTCCCGCTCTTATAACCGCTTTTCTTCTTCATGTGTTTACCGCATTTGAATATACCTGGCTTATAAATTTAGATGTCCAAGCCGTATGGTGGTCATACCCTTTTGTCTTGTGCGTTATTTTTGAAATTCTGCTGATTTTTTTCTTTCGCCATAAAATAAAGCCCCTTGATACCGCTTTCCGCAAAGACCCTACGCTGTACGCTTTTTTTAACCTTGCCCCCCTGCTTATGCTGATAGTCGTGCTTGACTGCATTTTGATCAGCGTAACGGGGGGAATAATCGATTATATCCTTACCCTGCTTCAGGCTCCCAAAGTTTTTTACCCAGAAGACAGTTTTAAGATTGGACTTTTGCGTAACAACGCGCCGCTTCTTGCCTCGGCGATTCTTTCCCGCGTGCCTATCAACATTGTAGACAGATTTATCGCAATTTTCGGCGGCTACGGGGTCTCGCTGTTGTACAGGAAGTTTTTAAAAACTGTGTAAATTTTACTCATGACAAACTCAAAAAAATGATTAAATTTAGAGAATAGAACGCAAAGCTTGTGTATTGCGAAATTTTTATTAGGAGAAAAATTAATATGGCAGGGAAATTTAAAAGTTGGCCTTATCCAAAGCAGTGTCCGGATTGTTCGGGAGCATGGTATGATGAATCAAACGGTGATACGCCTTGTGTGTGTCAGCTTCTTGGTAAAGATGGTACTAATAAAGCCTTTGGCAATAACGCGCCGGTTGTATGCGGGGATTTTCGGAAAGGTAAAATGCGTATTGCGGAAGGAATAAATGCCAGTCTGGGGTTCAAAAGCAAGGCGAAAAGTGACGGTGGAAAAATATTTGAAGGAGCGGGTCAAATTCTGCGTAGTGCATCTAACGACAGATCTCTCAGCGGTGATGAGCTTATTGGCGGCGGTTTAAAAATTGCGGGCGGTTTAGGGAAGTTAGCTGTAAAAGGCGTCGCAAAAGGCATAAAATACGCGGCTGAGAAAGAAAAAAGAGCAGAAGAAGAAGAAGCCAGAAGAACAATTGAAAATTCGTGGGAAATTATAAACAACGTGACTTTTTCCAATACGAAAGAAACCATCAATGAAATCGAAAATCTTTTTGATGTATTTTCCACCATTTATGCTTCCTCCGACGATACTATAGGATTTGAAAATAAAGAGGCGATTGCCGACGCTTGTCTTGTAAAACTTGAAGAAGGCATCGGGTTGTTACGCGGCGCTCCTGACAAGGACGCAAAAAAAGTAGACGAATTTCAAATTGAACTGCAAAAATCTAAATTAGATCGGCTTAATATAAAGAATTATGATGAACCAGAGGATGCAAAAGCTGCTTTTTACAATAAAAATATAACGATCATTAATAGCGTTTCATTTGATGGCGGTATAAAGCTCGTCATGAAAAGCCTCGACTCGCTGTTGTCAATAAAAAATTCTCTTTTTTCATTTATGTCATTGTTCCCGATAAAAAGTTCATTTTTTTCATCCGTTACAATGTTTCCGATAAAAAGCAGGATTTTTTCATTCTTAAGCGGCGGTAATGGCATTACATCATATCAAAAACGCGCTCTATGCGATTTGGCAATCGAAAAAATCGAACAGGGGATTAATTTATACAAGAACGATCCGAATCATGACTCGATAAAACTGGCAAAATACGAAGCCAGACTTGAAGATTTTCGTATTAATAGAAACGGAATTACTTTTTCTATAGATCAAAAATTTGACGCGGAAACAGGAAAAAATATTATAAGCAATATTTCATTAGACGGCAGTTCCGCGTTTATTGAGGCTGGAATAGAAGCCATACTAAGCGTGAAAAACGCTCTTTTTAATATTTTTGGTTCAGGAAAAAAGATTTCTTCCGCTGACAAAAAAGAAATTTCCAATTCGGCAATAGAAAAAATGGAATGTGGGATAACGGCTTTAAAGAAAAATCCGGTTTATAACGTCAAAAAATTGGCAAAATACGAAAAAGAACTAGCGAGTTTTCGTGAGTCGGCGCAGCGTCTCTGATACCTGAATTTCATAGCGTTATGAATAAAATATTAGCTCCTTTGCCCACCTCAAAAACTGTGTAAATTTTACTCATGACAAACTGATTTTTTTGAGCAAAAATTCTCATATATCCTTGTTTAGGAATACCGCCTAATGGCGGAAAAGCATGAAAGGAGTTTTTTATGAAGAACGTATTTAAAGGTTTAACAATTGTTGCCTTTGTCATGGTATTTGGATTTTCAATGGCAGCCTGCTCAGACGGTGGCAGTAACCCGGGTACGCAAAGTTCCGAAAAAGCCATAACCGCCTTTATTTTCACAAGCCCGGCGGTAGCAGGTACCATAAATGAAACCGCAAAAACAATCAGCGTGACCGTACCCTACGGAACGGCAGTAACCGCTCTCACGCCGACCATTACGCACACGGGCAAGAGTTACAGCCCGACAGGAGCACAGGACTTTACCAACCCCGTTACCTACAACGTAACGGCGCATGACAACACAACCCAAAGTTACACGGTAACCGTAACTGTTGCCTCAGCCAACGCCGCAAAAGCCATAAACACCTTTACTTTCGCAAGTCCGGCGGCAACAGGTATAATAAATGAAGCCGCAAAAACAATCGGCGTAACCGTACCCTACGGAACGGCAGTAAACGCTCTCACGCCGACCGTTGTGCACACGGGCGCAAGTTACAGCCCGACAGGAGCGCAGGACTTTACCAACCCCGTTACCTATACCGTAACGGCGGAAGACGGCACAACTCAACCTTATACGGTAACCGTAACTGTTGCCTCAGCCAGCGCAAAAGCCATAACCTCCTTTATTTTTACAAGCCCTGAGGCGACAGGCGTAATAAATGAACCTGAAAAAGAAATCAGCGTAACAGTACCCTCTGGAACGATAGTAACCGCTCTCACGCCGACCGTTGTGCACACGGGAAAAAGTTACAGCCCGACAGGAGCGCAGGACTTTACCAACCCCGTTATCTATACCGTAACGGCGCATGACGACTCAATCCAAAATTACACGGTAACCGTAACCGTTGTTTCAAACGACGCTCCTATAGCCGTAACTCTCAACAGCGTAACTCAGAACGGCTCAGCTACGCAACGTACAACGCAGTTGACGCTGAACTTTAGTCAGGCGATAAGCGGACTTTCCGCTGACGACATCACCCTGAGCGGAGTAACCGTAACCAAAGGAACGCTCATCGGTTCAGGTCCGTCGTACATATTGCCCATAAGCGGATTTACCGCAGGCGGAGACCTTAACGTAGCAGTGGCGAAACAAGGCTATGTAATGAGCGGTTCGCCAAAAACAGTAACCATTATTTATGTTCCTGTGGCGTGGACAGCCGTATCGGGCTTCTACGGCGGCAGCGGCATCGCCTGGGGCGGGACAGCTGGAAATGAGAAGTTTGTCGCCGTGGGTAATAACGGCACAGCGGCGTATTCGGCTGACGGCGTAACTTGGGAAGCTGTAGTGGACACAAAATTCAACACAGCAAACATCAACGGCATCGCCTGGGGCGGGACAGCTGGAAATGAGAAGTTTGTCGCTGTTGGAGAATACGGCATAGTGGCGTATTCGGCTGACGGCGTATCTTGGGAAGCCGCAGATGATACCACATTCTATCCACCACCACCAGTTGAGGATGGTGGTGTGGTTCACATCAGCCACATCAACGGCATCGCCTGGGGCGGGACAGCTGGAAATGAGAAGTTTGTCGTGGTGGGCTATGACAGTGCTGACTATATCGGCAAAATGGCATATTCGTCTGACGGCGTAACATGGACAGCCGTATCGGACACTACATTCGGTGCAAAACCCTTCATCTACAGCATCGCCTGGGGCGGGACAGCCGGAAATGAGAAGTTTGTCGCCGTGGGGAATAACGGCGAAGCGGCGTATTCGTCTGACGGCGTAAATTGGACAGCCGTAGAGGACACCAAATGTGACACCATCTACAGCATCGACTGGGGCGGGACAGCCGGAAATGAGAAGTTTGTCGTCGTGGGCTATTCCATAGAGGGTGGGGGTGGCACAGCGGCGTATTCGGCTGATGGCGTAACATGGACCGTAGCGGACACAAAATTCGGCACAAGTTATGTCAGCTACGGCATCGCCTGGGGCGGGACAGCCGGAAATAAGAAGTTTGTCGGCGTCGGCGTGGGCGTCGCCAGCAATTCCTATGGCGGCTATAGCTATAGCGGCAAAGCGGTGTATTCGGCTGACGGCGTATCTTGGACAGCAGTAGCGGATACCACATTCGATACAAGTGTCATAAGAGACATCGCCTGGGGCGGGACAGCCGGAAATGAGAAGTTTGTCGCCGTGGGAGACGGTAAAGCGGCATACTGGGACGGGAAGTAATTTTTAAGTAGCAAGTAGCGTGCCTTGCGTTGCAGGGTATGCTACTTGGAGAGGGGAACGCATAGTGTCGGTTATTTGTTTTTGATGGCTGGCACTCTTGCTAATAACACTTTCATGGAAAGTGTGAATTAAAGGAAGGGGAAGAAAAGATGGATGACAAGATGATAAAGAAAAATATCATGTATGGAATATTGGGCATGATTGTAGCTAACACGGAAGATTATAATAAGATTTCCTATGTTTTTGAGAAAGAGATGGATGAATACAGAGAACCTGATGAGGATAAAGCAGAACTATTAAACATGGATTTTTTGAAAAAGCAAAAAATTAAACTTGACGAAAAATTGGAAAACATAATACATGAAAAAAAATTGCAAAACGCATATTATTCATGTTGTTTTTATGGAGATTCTAAAACAAAAAAAATAACAATGCTAATAACTTATCAACCAGAGGTTTATACTCTCAATGAAGTAAAAGCAACATTGTAAACGCAACAATACCAATCACTCTAAAAAGTAGGAAACAGGGATTGTCATCATTTTTTTAATAATGCTGTTGATTACACACTTATCAGTGGTTAAGATGTATGCCCAATAAAATACTTGAGGGGTGGCGGCGAAAAAAATGCTGCGCCCCGTCGCAGTGTTTTTTCCGCCGACAGGACCCCAAGTAAAATTTTTAGGCATACATCTTGCCCTAAGTTGGTAAAACAATCAAAAAAGGAGAAAAAAGAGCGGTCGGAAATTTTGATGTAATTTATTTCCATACTATATTTATGTTCTTAGAATGTATTGCACAGTCTGTCAAATATAAATTTATCAAATTTTGATATGCTATGCCGGTTTCTTCCGCCTTCTTTTTGAAATATCCTATTGTATCAATATCGAGTCGTATTGAGATTTGTTTCCGTAATTTTTTTATGTACGGATTTGGCTTGGCGTTGGTAAAATCGTATTCGTTCCTCATTTTATTGCCCTCCATAATATTTTGTTTCTTTTTTGGTTGCCTTTCTTGCAGTTATTATTCTTATAGTTTCATCATTTTCTCTATAACAATGGCATACAACCAACAAATGTAGCATCTTACTCAAACCCAAAATTATAAATCTATCTTCGTCATCAGAGTGATCTGGATCATCAATTAATTTACCATTAGGGTCATAAAAAACCGTTTCTGCTTCCTCAAATGAAACATTATGTTTCTTTATGTTTTCCTGGTTTTTATTCTCATCCCAGATTATTCTCATATATACAATATAATTACAATATAATTATTTTGTCAATAGAAACTCGGCTACCCCTTCTAAAAACTGCGGACACGCCGGACACGCAGCGTAATTGACACCCAAATTTCATAGTGCCTTTAAAAAAATGACATGACGGTGAGTCGAGCAATACAAGCACCCGAAGGGTGTAGATGAAAAAATCTACACGCTCTGGCACCAGGCAGATCACTCAAGATGAATAATTGAGGAGGGTCTAAAAAGAAAAATTTCTACCACGAACCACGCGAAAAACACGAACTTTTAGTCCAAATCTTGTTGTTGTTCGTATTGGTTCGTGGTAGTTTTATTGTATAATCTAATGCCTTAACAACTCCATTGATTTCAAAACAACCTTTTCATCTACAAGTTTCCCCGTAATATATTTATGAATAACACTGGAAATAAGCGTTTGATAGGGAATTCCTTCTTCTGTGGATAATTGTTTGACTTTCTCAATATCGTATGCCGAAATGCGAATGTTAATATTTTTGGTTTTGTTTGCCGCGTTAATAATAGTTTCTACTTCGGTTTTTTCAGTGTCTGAAAGCGGCACAAACTTTTCCGCATTGTCTTCAATGGATTGCTCAAAAGCGTCCAACATCTTTTTCATTTTTTTTTATCAAGGATCAAAGACGTAAAAACCTCTAATGAGAGACCTCGATCAGCAAGAAGTTTGCGGTTTTTATCGGTATCCCATATTATCTGCATAATTCATATTACTACATTGTATACTATTTGTCAATCAAGCGATTGCTCTTTCTTGGTAGCGCAATAGCACTGGACATCATATAGTGTAGGTTACCAGCCGAAAAAAAATGAAAAAACGGGTAGGGGCGATAGCTTTTTCAAACATAGAAAAAGCTATTGTATCAGTTAATGGGCAGAATGTTTTAATTAACAGCGATGTGGCGAGTATCTACGGCGTGGAAACGAGAGAGGTAAATCAGGCCATTAAGAATAATCCTGATAAATTTCCTGTGGGCTATATTGTAGAAGCCGACAAGGGCGAACCGGTCAAAATTTTTGACCGGTTCAAAAACTTGAAAATTAACCCTTCTTTAAATCGTCAGCTTTCTTTTTGGCGGCATCCATAAGGGTCTTAATTTGTTTTTCAGCGTCCTGCTCTATTTTTTTGGCTTTATCATTGCCTTCTTCACGAAGTTTTTTTGCCGCCACTTGAGCCGCAACCTTTTTAATAGGATCGTTTGCCGAGGCTTCCAATTTATCGGCGGCGTTGTTGGCTTCTTTACGCACTTTGTCGGCGGCTTGCTTTGCCGCGTTACGGAGGGTTTGAGCCTGTTTTTCGGCTTCGGCCATGATGGCGTTTATCTGTTTATCAACTTCTCCTTTCAGTTGTTCCTTAACGGCTCCGACAACGCTGGTTGCCATGTCGGCAACACCAAGTGTTACAACAGGCTTGGCAGCCGTGCCGCCAATCAATCCCGTCAATTTGAATTCGTTTATTTTTACGCCGCCGGGGATTTTGCTCAAAATATCAGTCGCGCCTGAACCGACTACCGAGGCGGGTACTGTCGCGCTTATCTTGTAATTCAATGACATGTCAAGGCTCTGACTGCCTGTAATTTCGAGCGCGGTCTGCGCGATGTTCATTCGTATCGGGTCAATTGTAAGCTGTCCATCCTTAATCTCATATTTGACATTAATGTTGTTCAGAGTGGGCGTGCGCCACGATTCATTTTTCAACAGGTTGGCCATCGTGCCGAACAGTTCTGAATTTTGAATTTTCAGGTTATGCGTTTGCAGTTGGCCTTTGGAAGCTATTGAGTTCATAACGGGACTGAGATGTTCGTCTAAAATACTGCTCAATGTCAAGTTTGCCGACACTTTTCCGTCGTAGTTCTGCGGCTGAGGCAATATTTTTTCCAGTATTTCAAACGATGAAATAGCCGACTTTACGTCGAACTGTTTGATGTTCATGCCGAAATTAACCGATGGAACTTTGACGTTTTGCGTATTATATTCGCCTGTGAGATTCATGCTTCCATCAAGCAAATTCATGCCGAGGTTCTGCATCTGCACTTTGCCGTCTTTCACTAATATCGAACCTATAGTGTTGGTGATTTTCAATTTGTCAAACAGGAGGTTGCCGATGTTGATCTTCATCGCGAAGTCTATGTTTTTTGGCACTTCGATAACATTCATCGGGGAACTGTCTTCCTTTTTTTCAGCGGGTTTTTCGTCAGGTTCTTTATCGCCGCCCATAAATTCATTTAGATCAATGTTATTCGATTTTAAGTTAAGATTGCCGCTTACGGTGCTGCCTTTGAAAACATAGGGTATGAAATTTTCCAGCGTGCCATTCAAGGCAATGTCAGTTTTTCCTACGACGGCGTTGAAGTCCGCAAGGTCAACTCTTCTTGGCGAAAGATTAAGCTGCAAACTGTTGATTTTTATGGCTTGCGGGAAATCGGGGCTTTTAAAATCAATGCCGCTCAGTTTCACCATGCCCTTGGCGTCAAAATCTTCGTACTGTTTTTTTTCGATGGTTGACATTCGTCCCGCCAACGAAAAATCACATTCCAGCAAACCTTTCAAAGTGATGTTGTCCAGCGGAACAATATCAATAAGGGAGTTAAAGTCAACTTTACCTAAAAATTTTGCCGTCGCCTGCAAATCGCTTTTAGGCGTCTTTACGTGCAGTTCGGCGTCGAACGGGTTGCCGGCTAACTCGAAATGAAGTTTGTTCAAGTCAAGCGTCGTATTGTCTAACACGGCGCCGTCGTAAAACGCGTTTAGCTTGATGTTGATATTGTCTACCGACTTGGGCAGATCGGGATACTTGAACATGGCATTATCAATAGAGAAATTTATGCCGGCGTTGGGCATCTGTTTATCGTTGTATGTGCCTTTTATGTTGCCTGACAGTGCGAAACTGCCCGTCGTTTTTATTGATTCAAAGCCCTTCATAAATACGGACGGAACAAGCCGCAGCACATTTTTAAAATCTATTGTTTCGGTGGCAAAGGTCATGTCAACAATGATGTCTCCGGGCATCTGCACCGAACCCGCGAATTTCAGGATAATTTCATTCAGGTTGAATTTATTATCTTTTAAAGTGAACGTCATATTTTTAAGATCGGCTCCAACTTCCGAAACAAAGCCGACGTGCGCATTGGTGAGCATGTGAATGTTATCCATCAAAAAATTTATATCGGTAATATCTAGTTTCATTTTTAAATCAACATTGTCCAACGACATATCGCCCTGCAAAGTGAAATCAAGGTCATCAACAGTCGCCTTCATTTTGTTCTTGTCGTCTTGAAAAGAAAGTTTGGCATTACGTATCTCGAACTTATTAAGGGCAACCTTGAGAGGAGAGGCTTTTTCAGGGGCGCTTTTTTCGGCGGGAGCTTTATCGGCTGGAACCTCAGCGGAAGGAGCCTCCTCAGCCGGCTTTTTCTCCTCATTACTTGGTTTCATGATATTCCAGTTCGCGTTGCCGCTTTCCGCTATATGGGCGTTTATCTGGGGATGGTCGAGCAGTATTGATTTTACCCGTATATTGCTCATCTTGATGACGCTCATGGTATCAACTGTTACGCTAAAAACTTTAAAAGCAACCAGCGTTTCGCCGTCAAATTCGCCTTTGCCTGTTACCGTTAAATTTTCCAAAGCCACGTAAGCGTTCGGGAAATTACGGATAAATGACAACTTGAGATCCGAAAAATCAACTTGCGCCTCCAACATCTTATTCAATTCTGTTTTGGCTATGTTGAGGATTTTCCCCTTGAACAGAATAGGCGTAACCAACAATATCAAAAATATCGCGACTACCGTAATAGAAACAATTATTAGTATTTTTTTAACAATTTTCATTTTTTTATTTTCTCCTTTAATAATGAATATACCACATTTTCTAAAAATTGAAAAGTATGTTTAATGAGCAATTAACAATGAGCAATTAGCAATTAACAATGAGCAATGGAAGAAGAAGAACCTCACGCTGAGAACACGGAGGGAGTGGGGTAGCGCAACAGTGTCTGCATTACCCGACCACCGCTATATGTAGTGGCAGTCTTTTTTGGTAACGCAGTAATGTGTTCCGAGTATCTATTCCACTTTGAACCGTGAGACTTCTTTCATCAAGTTGTCAATAGCCGAACGGTTCTTGTTTGACATATCACTGACATTGTGTACAGCTGTATTAATCTGCTCCGCACCCGAGGCCATTTCGCTCATACCGCTTTCAATTTCCTGCGTCATCTTTTCAAGATTCTGGCTCTCTTTCACTACTTCTTTGCTTCCTTCAAGCATTTCTTGCGAGCCGCTTTTTACCTGATGTGTATTTTCCTTCAAACCGTCGGCGCTTTGCAGGAGTTGTTTACTTCCCTCGTTCTGTTCTTCCATCGCGTTGCGGATATTTTCTTCCTGATCCGAAACGGTTTTAACGCTTGAGTCTATCGCCTCAAACCTTTTAAGTACGGTATCGGTGGAACTGGTAATTTTTTTGATTGATTCCGTTATCTTTTTCAGCACCGTGCCGATTGTTTTGGACTGATTGCTGGAACTTTCCGCAAGTTTGCGGATTTCGGCGGCAACTACGGCAAATCCTTTGCCCGCTTCTCCGGCGTGAGCAGCTTCTATCGCGGCGTTCATCGAAAGCAGATTTGTCTGGCTTGCGATGTTTTCCATTACCGCGTTAATTTCCAATAAGCCTTCTGATTGGCGCGATATTTCCTGAATGTCTGTTGCTACTTCCTGCAATCCGTTGTGCCCCATTTCGGAGGCTTCCTTGAGGGTCTTAACATTGGAAGCGTTGCTGACCAGCGTGTTGGTAACAGAATTGATGTTGGCGACCATTTCCTCAATGGCGGACGAAGACTGAGAAATATTACGTCCTTGATTTTCAACATAACCATTGAGTTTATTGATGTCGGCGACAACCTTTTCCATTGTGGAGTTGGTTACGGTAACGCTGGCGCTCTGGTTTATGACGCGCCCCTTAATGCTCTGAATGTTTGCGGTAATTTCATTTATCGAGGCGGCGGTCTCGGTCATGTTGCTGGAAAGGTCATTGCCTATATTAGACAGATTTGTCACTTCTTTCTTGATGATGCCAATCATGGTTTTGATTTTATCCATTGTTGAGTTAAAATCTTGGGCAAGTTCGCCGATTTCATTCTTAGCAATTACATTGATGCTCTGCGTCAGATCGCCTTCGGATATTTTTTTAAGCGCGCCGGTAATAATTGTAATAGGTTTGGTAATGCCGCGGATAACGAATATCATAATAAACAAAAGTACAACTATTAAAATTGAAACAAAGATTACGGCTGATAATTGAACCCTGTTTAGCTCCGCGAATACCACGCTTGTCGGTATGGTGGTAACTACTATCCAATTCGGTCCCTTAATTAGCGACGAGGAGATTATGTATTTACTGTTCATCGCGTAAAACGTTTCGTTTTTCAATACGCTGTCCTTGTACTGTTCAAGGCCCTGATCCTCAAAGAAATTAACTTTCATTACTTTTTCCTGGTCTTTGTTGCTGATAAAAAGTCCATCTTTGTTAAGCAGCCAGCTTTCCATTCCTTCAATATGGTTTTTTTCGTTCACAATATCTGTCAGTGAACTAATCGCTATGTCCGTACCAATAACACCCAGATCATTTTTGTTGTTATCGTATATGATGGTGGTAAGGGAAGTTGAGAAGGTTTGGGTTGCCAAAGCCGTGTAGGGATCGGTGTAAATTACATCCCCTGGGCGGGCTTTCGCGTCCTTGAACCACGCTCTTGTCCGTTGATCATACTTATCGGGGGGATTCCAGAACGGAGAAAATACAATATAACTTCCCGGCTCAAAAGTGGGTATGTTGTTTCCCATATACATTTGTGTCGCGTTTTTCAGGACGCTCCTGTTTCGTAAAAAAAGGGCGGCCAAATCATCCTTTGGAATTGCGCTGTCATCAAGGCTACGCGCGCCCGATCTTGCATAGAGAGCAGCTATGGCTGATGTTGTATGCTTGAGCGCCTGTTCATAGGCGGCAAAGGTCAGAATCAGATTATTTTGAATGGCTGATGTCTGCTCCTGAATGTAGGTTTCCATCTGTTTGATAGTCATGGAGCGCATTTGCGATATAAAAATAATTGACACCGATATTGTGCCTGCCAACATTCCCGCCAGGGAAATAACCGTTAAAACTACGTTTAATGATTGTTTTACCTTTATCTTTTGTTATTCCTGCCTTTATATTATGGAATTTAAAATCCCATTTTTGCTTAATTATCCTTTAATTTCAAATATTTGTCAATAAAAATCATAAAAATGTGCAGGGGTAACGCACTAAAAGGGTGACTGTCACCTCTTTCCAAAAGTGGTGACAGTCACCGTTTCTTATAAAGTCTTTAAGTACAGGGCAATCCGGCTACGCCGGATTGCTTGGGAGTTTTGCCAAAGAGAGAACTACAGTATTCACTGTGATTTTTTGCCTTTGATAAGGCTCTATGCTTTTTTATTGTTTTTTGTGTTTGGCAAAACTCCTAAGCTAAAAAAGCCGTAGGCTTTTTTAGCCCTGCGCATGGCAAAAACATCTTCTGGAATTCTCCGCCGTAGAGACTTTGTAATAAAACAAAGAAAATTCAGAGAATAAACGTCAGGCGACGAACCCACGATAAAGCTTTCTACCTACGCTATTTAGTCGCCGGAAAGGCTCACAGCCAAATAAACGCCTGACCACTTGCAAGTGAAAGGGCAGAAAGTTTTAATTGACAGCGATGTGGCGAGTATCTACGGCGTGGAAACGAGAGAGGTAAATCAGGCTATTAAGAATAATCCTGATAAATTTCCTGTGGGTTATATTGTCGAAGCTGACAAGGATGAACTTATCAAAAGTTTTGATAAGTTCAAAAAAATTAAAAATTATCCGGGTACGCCAAAAGCATTTACGGAAAAAGGCCTGTATATGCTTGCCACAATATTGAGAAGTCCGCAAGCGACGGCGGCGACGATTGCCATTATTGAAACTTTTGCCAAACTGCGTGAATTGTCGCATACAATCGCTAATTTGGCGGACGCTAAAGAAAAGCCTGAACAACAATCCCATATATCATTATTATTGGATAATACAAATTGATAAAATATTATGTATATAATATAATAAAAATAATGATCTGATGATATAAGGAAGATTTATGGAGAGTAAGGATACTTTGTCAAAGGTAAGCGACGGCGCTTCGGCGGCTATGTTGGACAAAAGCCATGCCGATTGCGTTGAAACGTGTTTTGACCGTTCGGAAACTCAAAAGGCGCAGTGCGGTTTTGGCAAAAGCGGCGTTTGTTGCCGTATTTGCCACATGGGGCCGTGCAGAATTACGCCTAAGTCGCCAAAGGGGATTTGCGGCGCGACAGCCGACACGATTGTTGCCAGGAATTTTCTTCGCGAAGTTGTAGGCGGAACAAGCGCCCACTCCGATCACGGGCGGCATTTGGTATTGCAGCTTAAAGAAGTCGCGCAAGGAAAAGCGCAAGGCTATCAAATTAAAGATGAAAAAGCTCTGCGCCGCGCGGCGCGGCTTTACGGCGTGGAAGAAGAGGGCAGAAGCGCCGAGGAAGTCGCTCTGGAACTGTCCAATTTGTTCCTTAGCGAATTTTCAGAACAGGAAGGTTTTTTAAAAACTTTAAAATTAGCGCCTAAAAAAAGGCAGAGCGTATGGGAAGCGACTGGCATCAAACCAAACGGCGTAGATCGAATGGTAGTAGAGGCTATGCATAGAACAACGATGGGCGTTGATCACGATTATCTCAATTTATTGCATCACGCTCTTCAAGTGTCTCTTGCGGACGGCTGGGGCGGCTCAAGGATAGCGTCGATTTGTTCCGATATACTTTTTGGAACTCCGTCCCCTGTAAAAAGCGCCGCAAATTTTGGCGTGTTAAAAAAAGATACGGTAAACATTTTAATTCACGGACATGAGCCGGCCCTTTCTGAAATACTGACTAGCGTCGTCTCTGATCCTCAGATTGTTGAATACGCAAAGTCTGCGGGTGCGAAGGGGATTACTTTAGCCGGCATCTGCTGTACCGCCAATGAAATTTTAATCCGCCACGGCGTTCCGCTTGCCGGAAATTTTCTTCAGCAGGAATTGGTAATAGTAACCGGCGCGGTCGAAATGATGATAATAGACGTACAGTGCTGTATGCCGAGCCTTCCCGACGTAGCGAAAAATTATCACACGGAAATTATTTCTACCGCCGACATCGCCAAAACTATCGGCGCGAGCCATGTCAACGTGGAGCATGGAGGCGATCCTGTAAAGAACGCGAAAGAACTTGTAAAACGCGCCATTGATAATTTTAAGAATAGAGATTCATCAAAAGTGAATATTCCTGCGAACAATGAAAAACTTGTCGCGGGTTTTTCGGTAGACGCGATAAAATATATGCTTGGCGGACGCTACCGCGCTTCTTTCCGCCCGCTGAATGACGCGATTATAGCGAACAGAATTCTCGGCATAGCTGGAATTGTCGGCTGTAATAACACAAAGCAGAAAACGGACGATTATACAAATACGCTCACCCTCGAACTTGTTAAACGAAATATACTCGTGCTTCAAACAGGCTGTTCGGCTATCGCAAGCGCTAAGGCGGGGCTGTTGAAGCCGGAAGTGGCGTTAGAACAGGCTGGAGCCGGGCTTAGGGAAGTTTGCGAAGCGGTGGGCATCCCGCCTATACTGCACATGGGAAGCTGCGTTGACAACTCAAGAATTCTTGAGGCGGCGACAGAAGTTGTTTTTGAGGGCGGTCTTGGTGATGATATTGCGACCTTACCCGCCGTAGGCGTCGCGCCTGAGTGGATGAGCGAGAAGGCGGTGGCGATTGGCTGTTACTTTGTCGCGAGCGGAGTTGACGTAATATTGGGAAATCCATTTTATGTTTCAGGCTCGCAGGCTGTCAGCGATTACCTTCACAACGAAGTCAGAAAAGAATACGGGGCAAGTTTTCATTTTATTGACGACCCGATAAAGGCTGCGGATCGCATTGTAGAGCTGATCAATCAGGCAAGAGACGCGCTTGGAATCAACAAAAAAGCTGAGCGCAAACTCTTCGATATGAAAGACAGGAGGGCGTTGTCATGTCAAAACTAATATGTACCAGCGCGATTGACGGAGCAGCAGAGTTTATCGCCCAAGCTGTCAAAAAGTTAGATGAAGCGGTAAAACAAAAAGGTTTAGACTGCCCTGTTGGTTTTCCCGATACAAATTATTTTCTGCCTGTCATTTATTCTTTTACAGGCAAAAAAATGAAAACGCTTGCCGATTTACGGGATATTCTGGAAGAAGCGAAAGCGCTTCTGCCCGCGAGACCTGCTGAAAATGTTTGGCTGCCGTACCTTGGCAGCGCACTTGACGCGGGAGCCGCCGCTCTTTTCGCGTGCGAAGTAATCGAAGCGTGCAAATACCTTATCGGCCCTAATCCCGTTGACGGCATTTGGCTTGGAGCGGCTAACGATGTAATTATGCGCGAGCGCGGGATTGAGTTTGTAGACGGAACCGCTCCCGGTTTTGCCGCGATTACCGGAGCCGCGCCCGACAACGCCACGGCGGTAAAAATCGCTAAGGAACTGCAGCAGAAAAATCTTTATGTGTTTATGGGCGGCTGTACAGACGGAGTGCAATTTGCGGAGCAACTAGCCGCCGAAGGCGTACAACTTGGCTGGGAAACCCGCCTTGTGCCTTTCGGGCGCGACGTTTCCGCTTTAATTTACGCGCTTGGGTTCGCCAACCGCGCCGCGCTTTCCTTTGGCGGCGTAAAGCCGGGCGATTATGAGGCTAACTTAAAATATAACAAAAATAGAATTTTCGCTTTTGTAATGGCGTTAGGTGAAGTAACAAACGACAAATACGCGGCGGCTGCGGGGGCAATTAATTACGGCTTCCCGGTTATTTCAGACACCGACATTCCTGAAATTCTGCCGACTGGCGTATGCACTTACGAGCATGTAGTTTCAAAAGTGCCTCATGATAAAATAGTGGAAAAAGCCCTTGAAGTGCGGGGTTGTAAAATAAAAATAGTTAATGTGCCTATTCCTGTCGCTTACGGCCCGGCGTTTGAAGGGGAAAGAATCCGCAAAGAGGACACCCATGTTGAATTTGGCGGCAACAAAACACTTGCTTTTGAGTTTGTTACAAGCGTGGAATATGACGCGATTAACGACGGAGAAATTAAAATTATCGGCCCTGACATTGACACCGTGGAACCGGGCGGCAGGCTACCCCTCGGCATCTGGGTGGAAGCTGCTGGCAGAAAAATGCAGCCTGATTTTGAACCGATACTTGAGCGGCAAATTCACCACATGATTAACGGAGCGGAAGGAATCTGGCACATGGGACAGAGGGACATTGTATGGACGCGCGTTTCCAAAACAGGTTATGAAAAAGGCATTCGCCTTAAACACTACGGGGAAATTCTCCACGCCAAATTATTGGCGGATTATCCGGCGATAGTTGATAAAGTGCGCGTAACGCTTGTTACAGATCAAGCTGAAGTGGAAAAAAGGCTTGCCATCGCGCGGAAAGTCTACGACGAGCGCAACCGCAGACTGGAAGCCATGACCGATGAATCGGTGGATACTTTTTATTCCTGTCTGCTTTGCCAGAGTTTTGCCCCCAATCACGTATGTGTTATCACGCCGGAGAGGCTTGGCCTATGCGGCGCGTACAACTGGCTGGACGGCAAAGCGGCGTATGAAATTGACGAAACAGGCCCCAATCAGCCGCTTAAAAAAGGCGAGTGCCTTGATCCTGTAAAGGGAATCTGGTCTGGAGTAAGCGATTATGTTTTTACGAACAGCCATAAAACGGTAGAAACTTTCTGCGCTTATTCAATCATGGACAGGCCGATGACAAGTTGCGGCTGTTTTGAAGTTATCTGCGCCTACGTGCCGGAGTGCAACGGCGTAATGGCGGTTAACCGCGAATATTTGGGCGACACTCCCATTGGAATGACATTCTCAACATTGGCAGGTTCTGTCGGCGGTGGCCAGCAAACTCCCGGCTTCTTTGGTTGCGGAAAAGTTTTCCTTACAAGCAGAAAGTTCCTGTCTGCGGAGGGCGGTTACGCGAGGGTCGTGTGGATGACCAAAGAATTGAAAGACCTTTTGCGTAACGATTTGTTAAGGCGTTTTGACGAGCAAAAACTGCCCGGTTTTATTGATCAAATCGCGGATGAGACAAATGCCGTGACAGCCGAAGAAACGCGAAAATTCATGGAAAAAGTTAAACACCCCGCGTTGAAAATGGAAGATATGTCACGTTTCGCGCAGAGCGAACAGGCAGGGGAAGATGCCGCGAAGACTGAGGCTGTTAAAACTGATACTGTTAAAAAAGACGCTTCGTTAGGCGAACCTGCGTCCGCGAAAACGGAAGAAGTGGGGATTATTCCCTTGAATGTTGACATTGCCGCCATTACAGAAAGAATAAAAGCGGATGTAACAAAAGAAGTTATTACAGGCATAATTGACATTTTAAGCGAGCGTTTTTTAGGCAAGGCTCCGTCTTCCGCAAGCGCGGAAATTAAAGCCGAATTAGCCGCCTCTTTAAAAGAACCTAGAGTATCTGCATCAGAGCGTATTTCAGCGATTAAAAGTTTCGCCCTTCCTGCGGACAGCGCAAGCTGTTCAATATATTCCGTAAAACTTGGGAATTTAAAATCAGAGGGTGGCACGCGCGGAAAAACGCATATAATAGGCGGCGCAGACTGTATGCCGTTCCATTTTTGGGAAGGCAAGATGCCGAACAAGCCGTTAGTCGCCATGGAAGTTTTTGACAGCGTAAGCGAAAAGTACCCGGAAATTCTGCGCAAGGCTTACGGAGACGTTTTAAACAACCCGGCGCAAATGGCGAAACTCTGCGTGGAAAAGTACGGGGCGGACTTAATCAGCGTTAAACTTGACGGCACTCATCCAGAGCGCAGTAACTACAGCGCTAAGCAGAGCGTCGATCTTGTAAAATCAATTCTTGAAGCGGTAGACGTGCCTCTGATTATCACAGGCACCAGCCACTTTGAAAAAAACAATGAGGTGATGAAGGCAATCGCCCAAAACTGCGAAGGTGAGAATCTTCTCTTTAACTGGGTAGAGCAGGATAATTACAGAACTATCGCCGGGGCCGCGATGGCTTATGGCCACACGCTTGTAGCGCAAGCCCCAATTGACGTTAATATCAGCAAACAGTTAAATATTTTGTTAACCAACATGGGCTTGGCTCCCGACAAAATAATCATAGACCCGATGACAAGCACAATTGGTTACGGCATTGAATACACATATTCCGTAATGGAGCGTATTCGCCTAACGGGGCTTGGAGGAGACAATATGCTCTTAAGCCCGATGATTGTCTCTGTCGGACAGGAGTGCGCGAAGATTAAAGAATTTAAAGCGCCAGAATCAAGCTTCCCCGATTGGGGAGACTTGGCGAAACGCGCCGCTTATTGGGAAATTGCGGCGGCTACAACTCTGTTGTACGCCGGAGCTGACATATTGATTCTTTATACGCCGGAAGCAGTAACAACAATAAAGAAAACCATCAATAGTTTGATGGATAGGGAGGGTAAATAAATGGCAATGAGCGGGTTACAAATTCAAAAACTCCTTCCCGGTACAAACTGCAAAGAATGCGGTTCAAGCACGTGTATGGCGTTCGCCATGAAGCTTGCGGCGAAAAAAGCGATGCTCTCCGAATGTCCCTACGCTTCCGATGAGGCAAAGCAGGTGCTGGGAGCGGCGAGCGAGCCGCCGGTAAAAGGCGTAAAAATAGGAACTGAAGTTATAAGCCCCCTTGGCGAAGAAACCGTAATGTACCGGCACGAAAAAACATTTGTAAACAAACCGGTTATTGCGGTTAATCTTGACGAAGGCGCGGATATTGCGTTAGCTGAAAAAATTAAAAATTACAGGCCTGTCCGCGTTGGCGAAGAATTATTTATAGGCGCTATTGCCGTCACCCAGCAGGGCGAATCTTTTGCCGATTACTGCGCTAAAGTTTACGAGAAAACAAAATTGCCGCTGTTGCTTCGCGCGAAAGATATTGCCTCCCTTGATAAAGCTTCCACGGCGGTGGCGGGTTCCAAAAGCGTTTTATGCGGCATAACTGCGGATACGGCGGAAGAAGCGGTTAAAATCGCAAAAAGGGACAACCAAGTGATTGCGGTTACATCTGCGGACATTGACGGCATTTTTGAATTGACGGCAAAAATAAAGGAGGGCGGTTTTAACGATTTAATAATTGAATTTCAAACCCATTCTCTTGCTGAAAGTTTCCAGACAAATTCAATCGCAAGAAAAGCCGCGCTTAAAAAGAACATTAAGGCTTTAGGTTACGCGACATTGAAATTTATCAACACGGGAAACGCGGCTGATGACGTTGTAGCCGCCGTTACGGAGATTGATAAATTCGGCGGAATTATAGTTATGCCAAGTTTTGATCCTGCGCAGCTTATGCCGTTGTTTACATTGCGCCAAAATATTTATACGGACCCGCAAAAACCAATTCAAGTGGAGCCAAAACTTTACGCGATAGGCGAGCCTGACAGGAAATCGCCTATTTTTGTTACGACAAATTTTTCGTTAACCTACTTTTTGGTTTCAGGAGAAATTGAGAATAGCGGCATTTCAGCGTGGCTTGTTATCCCCGAATGCGAGGGCTTTAGCGTGCTGACAGCGTGGGCGGCTGGAAAATTTTCAGGCGCTTCAATCGCCAAGTTTATTAAGGAAATAGACATTGAAAAACAGACTGAAACAAAACAAATTGTTATCCCAGGTTATGTCGCGCAAATATCAGGCGAGCTTGAAGAAAATATGCCGGGTTATAAAGTTCTTGTAGGTCCCGGTGAAGCCGGGGATTTGGAAGGCTTTATTAAAAATGTTCTGATGAAAAAATAATGCCTAAAATAACTTTTTTACCGGATAATATCACGGTAGAAGCGGAAAAAGCCTCTCCGCTCCTGTCCGCCGCGCGTTCTGCGAAAATTTTTGTTGAGACTCCGTGCGGCGGCAAGGGAACGTGCCAAAAATGCCGCGTAAAAATAACCGCGTCGGGGGGTAATGGGGCAAGCGTTAAAGACGCGCTTCTTTGCCAGACTGCCGTTCCTGATGAGTCAATTACAGTGGAGATTCCAAAGTCAGCTTACGGAAAATCTTCCGGCAAGGAAGGCCAATTTGAAAACTTTAACGACCCGTCCGAATATTTGCCGGAAAGCAAGGAATATTTTTTAAAAAAAGTAAATCTTCAAATAGCAAAACCCGCGCTGTTGGACGGGTTATCTGACATTGACAGATTTACAAAAGCGTTTACAAAGAAAACGGAATGTAAGGCTGTAGAAATACCGCTTAATGTGTTAGCTGTTTTACCTGAAAAATTGCGTAATTTTGATTCTTCGCCGAATCAGCAAACCGGCGCGTCCGTTGAAAGCGGTTTTTTCCCCGAAGGCGAAGTACAGGCTTTTTATTTTACGGAAGATGATGTTGCCAAAATAATTGATGTTTCTAAAAAACAGCAAAAAGCCTATGGAATTGCCGTTGATATAGGAACTACGACTGTCGCGTTGTGGCTTGTAGACATGGAAGACAGAAAAGTTATCGCGGTTCATAACGCGTATAACGGACAGATCGAGTGCGGTTTGGACGTGATAAGCAGAATTAATTATGCGAAAAAATTCCTTCCCGAATTAAAAACGCGGATACTTAAAACAATTAATGAGCTATTAATTGCCGCCTGTAAAGATGCGGGAATTGAAGCGAATCAGATAGTTTGCGTATCTGCGGCAGGAAATACTACAATGACTCATTTACTGTTAGGTGTCATTCCTGAATATATTCGCCTTTCCCCGTACACTCCGGCAGTTTTCCTGCCGCAATGTTATACGGCAGGTCTTGTGGGAATAGGCGTGTGTGAAAACGCTCCCGTATTATTCGCCCCCGCCGTGGGAAGCTATGTGGGGGGCGACATAACCGCCGGATTACTTTGTACCGCTCTTGCCGCGCCGCAAAATTATTCAGGCGGACTTATTTTATTTATAGACATTGGCACTAACGGGGAAATTGTTCTAGGAAATAACGATTTTATTTTCGCCTGCGCCTGTTCAGCCGGCCCCGCTTTTGAGGGCGGAGGAATAAAACACGGAGTTCGGGCGTGTTCAGGCGCGATAGAAAGGGTAGTGATTGATGAAAACGGAAAACCGCAAATCTTCACGATAGGCGGCGCGGAACCAATCGGTATTTGCGGATCAGGGGTAATTTCCGCTATCGCGGAACTTTTCAGGAAGGGAATTATTGACTCCGCCGGAAAGTTTTCGCAAAAAAAGGGAGAATATTTTCTTTGCGATGGAATATCGCTCAATGAAAGCGACATTAACAATTTTATCCGCGCGAAAGGCGCTATTTTTTCCGCCTGCCAAACAATGCTTGACAACGCCGGTATGTCGTTTAACGATGTGGAAAAGTTTTGCGTAGCCGGCGGTTTTGGAAGGTTTCTTGATCTTGAGGACGCGAGAACTATCGGCTTGCTGCCTCGTCTGCCGAATGAAAAATTCTCCTTTCTGGGCAACACTTCGGTTTTGGGCGCGTATCTTTCTTTGGTTAGCGAAGAAAGAAGGAAAAAAATGCATGAGATTGCCAATAAAATAACGTACATGGATTTAAGCAGCGAGGCTAACTACATGGACAGATACACAGGCGCTCTTTTTTTACCGCATACGGATAAGAAGTTATTTGAGTGATTCAAAAAAGTTCCTCTATTGATAGAGATTAGATTTGCTAAATCTGTAAATCTCCATGTCTGTAATAATAAAATTATTCTTGACAATTTCAAGAAAAAATTAACATAATTATTATTAGGAAAAAGTATGAATAGTATTTTAGTTTCCGGCCATATAGGAATTGAAATAACCGCTAAAATAGACAAATTTCCCATAGAATATACACCTATAGAATATGAATTTTACGGGGTTAATACCACAGTTGCCAGCGTTGGATATAATATTGTAAAGGCAATAAAGACATTGGGAGGCGAGCCCATATTTTTTTCAGTAACAGGTAATGATATTTACATGGATATTATAAAAAATGAAATGGAAAAAATAGGCATAAATACTGAATATGTTTTACCTATAGCGGAAAAAACGTCGCAATCTGTAATATTGTATAACGAAAATAAAAGAAAAATTATTTGTGATTTAAAAAATGTACAGGAAATAAAATATCCAACGGAAAAAATTGATAAGATAATTAATACAATTGACATAGCGGTATTGTGTAATATAAATTATTCAAGGGATTTATTAAAAAAGGTAAAAAGTTACGGCAAGACAATAGCGACAGACGTACATGTATTGGATGATGTTAATGATAAATACAGCGGAGATTTTATGGCATATTCTGATATATTATTCTTTAGCAATGAAAAAATTTCAGGCACGGAAAAAGAATTCTTAAAAAAAATAATAGAAACATATAATAATAAAATAATCGTAATAGGGCTTGGTGAAAACGGCGTATTAATGTATATAAGGGAGGAAAATAAAATTAAACATTATCCGGCGGTAAAAACAAGAGACATAGTAAATACAATAGGCGCCGGAGACGCGTTATTTTCATCATTTATATATTTCTATAATAAAACAAAAGACCCGTATTATGCGATAGAAAAAGCGATAATATTTGCTTCATATAAGATAGGGGAAAACGGAGCTGCGCAAGGATTTTTATCAGAAGAAGAATTATTAAAAATAAAACCGATAGGCGTTTAAATGCTGAAACCGTATGATTTACTTGAAAATATACCGCTTAACAATGAAAAACGTTAAAAATGTTCAAAATTGTTCATTATAAGCCTGAAAAAATGAATTTTTCCCCGATAAATTCTGAAAATGATCAATACTGTTAATTTTTTATTTTGTAAATTTGGTATTTTAACCTTTAATATGGATAAAAAGATCGCGATATTTATTTTGATGTTTGGTTTTTTGGCAATTAATATTTTTTCTCAGGAAACATTTGAAGGTAATTATTTCCAAAGAAATTTTAATAATAGAATTTATTTAGGTTATTATTCCTCATATTTTGATGATAATATTCAATTATTGCAATGCGGATATGACGCGGTATTAAAATTAATATACATTACTCCTCAATACAATTTATTTGATTTTGGAATTGGATTAAATGGATTATTGGCTTATGATATGTTAAATGAAATCCAAAAGGACAATTTTGGAAATGAAAGGCCAAAAAACGGAAGAATGACGTTTGGATTTGAATTAAATTGGAGCGTCAGAATGTATGTTATACCTATTCCAAAAATAAATTCCAGAATATTTATTGAAGGTTGTGGAATGAGTTTAGTTGTTTATACAAGAGAATTTCCGCAAAATGGAACATATGTTAATATTGGAACAAATATAGGATTAGGGATGGAATATCCGATAAATAATTATAAAGCATATACGGTTTTAAAATGGTTTCATTCATCAAATGGAAAGCCTTATGAAAATAATCCCGCGTTAAATACCGTTGGAATGGTAATGGGGTTGCAATTTAAATGAATAATTATTTATTGCTAATATTTTATACTAAAGTGGTTTTTGTGTAAAATCGTTATATTTTGATAATTCATATTAAGGGAGGTATAAAATTATGAATGAAAAAATAGCATATTTGGCGTTTTTAGCGTTATTATGCATTGGAAATATATTCGCTGATAATAATATAATTTTCACTTTGGATATTACCGGAATAAATGTAAATGATGGAAAAATTTACGTAAAAATATATTCAAATGAAAGGGATTACAAAAAAGACATTCCTTATACTTCTTTTATATTGGAAAGCGCAAGTAAAAATATTGCCCATTCATTTGATATACCGGAAGGCGAGTATTTAATAGCGTTATTTCAGGATACAAATAATAATGGAATATTAGATACAAATATTTTAGGTTTTCCAAGAGAGCCTGTTGGCTTATCAAATTATACTGGCGGTATTCCGGGCGGTTTTAATAAGCAGAAAATTTCAATAAATGCCGTTTCAAACAGGATAACAATAAATATCGGAAAAGTTTAATGAAAAAACATAGTGTGATAAGAATAATTTCTTTATTTGGCATATTTTCAGTTGTTTTTTATTTTCTCCACGTAATTCTTGGGAATATTTTTTATGAAGGTTATAATCCAATGGCTCAGGCAGTTAGTGATTTAACCGCTTCAAATTCTCCGTCAAGAAATATAGCACGGGCGTTCGCGTTTATTTATGGCATGTTTTCCGTAATATTCACTATATGTCTTTTTACTTATCTTAAAAACAAAATAAATAAAATTGTTAATGTTGCTTCATGTGTTTTTTGTATAATGAACATAGTATCATTTTTTGGATACACATTTTTCCCATTATCCGAATCAGGTTATGCGGGTACTTTTCAGGATATAATACATATAGTTGTTACCGTATTTGTCGTATTATTTACTGTAGTTTCACTTATGCTTTTTGGTATTGGATTTATGCGGAAGACAAATTATAAGTATCTCGGCATTATTTCATTTATTACATTATTTTTATTAATGGCAGGGTCAATGTTAGTGGGTATATTGCCAAAAGAATATTTTGGTTTTGCAGAACGTATAAATGTATATTCAATAGTAATATATATAGGAATAATGTCATTATGGATGTATAATAATATAAAAAAGGAAGGAGTTTTAAAATGAAAACGCAAGAAATAAAAAATAAGGCGCTGGAATTAGGTTACGTAGCGTGCGGCATAATTCCTTCCTCAGTATTTGAAGAATATTCTCAGTATTTAGATGAAAGAATTAAAACATTTCCTGAATCAAAACAACTTTATGAGCCGTTATACGCTCTTGCAAAGCCGCCTGATAACGGCAAGTCTGTTATCGTATGCATACGAAGATATAACAAATATAAAGTTCCTGCCGGTTTGAATGGAATTATTGGAAAACTATACATGTTTGACGGCCGTGTTCCTTATTCCCGCGAATACAGGAAATTGCCAAGTGGGGTTGTGAAAAAATATATGATTTTATTTGTAGCACATAAAAAACAGGCCGACATATGCCAATAACAACAGAAATAATAAAAACTTTTCATCTTTTCTCCCTGAAAGTCTTTTTCTTAAAAGAAAACTGTTCGGAAACTGAAATTACAAATTTCTGACTTTACTTTGTAAAGAATAAAAAAATTATTAATTGATACTAAATATTTTTAATCATTTTCAGAAAATATATAAAAAAGCAATTTTGGAACAGTAAAGGATAATATAATGTATAGTATTGTAAGGGGGGCAATAACATGGAGCATATTGATATTTTACAGGAAATGCTGCGGTACATTGACATACATATAAAAGAAGAAATGAATGTTGAAAAACTTGCGGAACGGGCGGGATTTTCTCCGTATTATTTTTGCCGGATTTTTCAATGCGGCGTTGGAACTTCCATTATGGAATATGTCAGGAACAGGCGGCTTGCTTATGCCGCTTCTGAATTAAATTCAGGACGCAAGATACTCAACATAGCGGTTGAGTACGGATTTGAAACTCATTCGGGGTTTTCAAAAGCGTTTCGCCGTTATTTTGGGTGTCCGCCTGAAATTTACCGCGCTTATGCGACATTCGATGTCCCAAAAATCTCCGACCTTTCAAAATCCAATCAATTTATTTCCGAATTTGTTATAGAGCCAAAAATAATAGCGAAGAAAGCGTCTTTTAAGATAGCGGGTTTCGCTTTTAAAATAAAAATGCCTATAAGCGTTTCGTCCCCGTCGTCGCATTATCTGGATCCTCAAAGCCCTGTTGCCGATATTGATGACGGAAGAAAACCCCTTAATAAACTTCAGGAACTATGGGAAGAATGCAGGGCGGACGGAAGGTTGGAGAAACTGCACAAGGAATCATTTCTTAAATTTCATGCCGAATACGGAGCTTGTTTTTTTAAGGATAATGATGAAGAAAAGTCAATTTATCTTATAGGAGTGGAAGCAAAGCCAAAGTTGGCTATTCCTTTTGGGTATGACGTTTATACGATACCCGAAGCGCTGTTTGCGGTTTTTACAACGCCTCCGTCTAATGAGGATAATTTTTCATCAATACTTAAAGATGCATGGAAATTTATTTTTTCCGAATGGTTTCCCAATTCAGGTTATGAATTTGACGATAACTCAATCGCCTTTGAACTTTACGATGAACGCAGTACGGCAGATACCGGAAAAGTTTGCAATATTTGCATCCCCATTATAAACAGACAGCTTTAACATTAAAAATAATAAAGCAATTTAGGAACAATCAGTGGCAATTTTAGAACAGCGTATTATCTTCTTGAATATTACATTCTATGTATAAACATTTAAGGAGGATTTTATGTATGGTTTAAAATTGGATTGGATAATTCCCGTTATCATTCTGTTTGTTTTAATTTCTGTTATAGCGATTGGCATATATCAACTCAATTCAGATGGGAACCCGTGGTATTTTGGTGATGAAACGGTACACCTCTGGTATTTTTTAGTCAAATAATAAAATCTTTTAAAAAATAAAAATGATGAAAAATATTCATTTTTATTATTTTTATAACGCTAATTTATTTTAAGGAGGAACAAAGAATGAACAAAGAAAAATTTTATTTTCGAGGAATCTTCTGTCTTGTCGCGCTGGTATTGACGTTTGTTTTTACCGGCTGCCCTGCAGGGAGTCTGAAAGACGAAGAACTGAATTCATCATCGGAAAACGCCGCCGCGCCTGTAATAACCACGCAACCGCAGGGCGCGATATACTTTGTCGGCGATACTGATATTAAAAACTTGTCGGTATCGGTAAAAAAAATGACAGATGACGATGTTTTAAGCTTGCAATGGTATTCAAACACGGTCGCCGCCAAAACAGGCGGGACGGCAATAATAGGCGCGACTGGCTTGACTTACGCTCTTCCCTCAAATATAACATCTGAACCAAAAACGTACTATTTCTATGTGGTTGCCACCAATACAAATACTACCATGAAAAACCCAGTTAAAACGACAACCAGCGCCGTGGCAATAGTGAATGTCCAGACAGATGTCGCCGATATTTCAAACGCGGTTGTAACGGTAAATACCGACCAGCGGTACCAGTATGTGCGCGGCTTTGGCGGAAATGATATAGCTTTCGATCATTTGCCTGTTTCTGTTCCGGCGGATTATGAAACAATGTTTGACCCGGAAAAATTGGGTTATAACATGGTACGCATTTATGTGCCTACGTCCGAAGAGTATACTGATATTAACCAGATTATGGATGAACTTGTCACCAACAAGACATATCCTGAAATAGACCTGTCGAATTATTATAAAAACGCCAAGATAGTCAACAAGTATGGGGGCTATATTATGGCAAGCCCGTGGAGTCCTCCGGCAGCGTGGAAAACCAATGATTCGATAAAAGGAGGCGGTTCATTAAAGAAAGCAAACTATTTGGACTGGGCGGATTACCTGAGGACGTACTGCGAAATCATGGCAAGAAATGGCGCTCCGATTTACGCGGTTTCTCTGCAGAATGAATATACATGGGTGGTGAGTTATGAAGGATGTGAGTACGGGGGAAGAGATAATCAATATGCGGAAAACAGGGATTTTTGGAAAACGCCCGGCATTGGCCATTTTACCAGTAATGAACCGGCTGTACCCGGATATGGCGGAGGTAAGGCGCTTCCATATGTAAAAATTATGGGCGGCGAGTCGCATAATGAAGTTACACCGCATGATTCAGCGCTTAATGACAGAGTTTCAAGGGCGTGCATTGATATTATAGGCCGCCATATATACGGGACTGAGGGAACGTCGAGGTATACATATCCACTCGCTCTAAATCCGAAATTTATTAGTAACCCTGATGATCCCCTGTTTGACGCCAAAGAAGTCTGGATGACGGAGCATAACATTAACAGTGGCGAGGGCGGCTATGAAAATGATTCAACATGGAACTATGTATGGCCCTTCATTAATGAGGTGGATTTGACTGTCAGGCTGAATAACGAAAGCGCGTTTTTTTGGTGGGTATCCAAGCGCTTCTATGGCATGATTGGCGATGGCAAGAACGGAACCATAGATGGCGCGATTCTGCCCCGTGGCTACGCGTTGTCCCATTACGCCAAATTCGCAAAAGAGACCGGAAGGGTCGGTGTTAATATTTCAGGCACGCTGGCTGACGGCGCTCCCATAAGCGCCTCCAATGTAAATCAGGCTTCGTTCGATACTACTCAGAATAAAACTAACGGAGGCGGTTCGGTAAAAATAACAGCCTTTGTGTCCTTTAAGCGGAATGACAATTCCGACTGGGATGACGGCTCCGAATGGAGACGGGACAGGGAAAGGGTGAACAAAAATATTACCCTAGATGACATAACCGCGATCAGCCTGGTTATGTATACTCCCACAAACACCAGCGGCTCCGGTGGAACAAACATGGGAACAATTAAAATAAAGCTTCCTGATGGTTTTGTTATACGCAATGCCGAGGCCGTGCGGTCAAACGCGTCAGGACAGGCAAAACCTGAAACAGTTCCCATATCCAAGGACAGGAATGAGGCTTATGTTTCATTGCCGGGCAGTACTATTCTTTCAGTAAGGTTTACTAAATAGCATGAGAGAAGGGGGAAATTTTTTCCCTCTTCATTTTTTCTTGTATCAAGGAGGATTAATCCAATATGAAAAAATTATTGGCAATACTATTAATTACAACGCTTGCAATGGCCATGGCAATGGCGTTAGCCACTTCCGCTTTTGCCCAGGATTTTACAGTAAACGGAGAAGTTAAAACAGGTTTGTTTTATTCCAAGTTTGACGATGGAATTAACGAAGTTCTGGAGAAGTCATATTTTCATAGCAGGGATGACGCAGGTAATGACAATAGTGATAATAGAACGATGCCTACTCCCGGCCGCTTTCAGATAGATATGGCGTATCTCCACAATAACGTCGGCTTTAAAACGCGTTTCAGGTGGGAGAGTTGGCTCAGTCAAACCAGTCTGCCGTTTTTCAATTACGCTTTTGGGTACGGTAATTTTTTTCAGGATCAGCTAACGCTGTCTCTTGGCAAACTGGGAGCTTCGCCCTGGGGAACAGGCGGGCCTGAGATGTGGAAAGAACTGGAAATATCAACATTAGGCGGAATACGCTTTGAGTTTAAGCCTAAATTTCTTTCTGTTCTTGACGGACTGAATGTCGGTTTTGTGCTGAATTATTTTGACGGCGGTATGGATTCTACAACCAGTACAAATACTGTGATTAATTTGGGGGATTATTTGCAGGAATCTGTTATCGGCGTTTCGTATACAAACAATCTGTTTCATGCGCGTTTAGCCTACAGGCTGGACAGTGATAAAGATTTTAGGACAACGCCCGGGAATGAGGGGGGGCAGCTTGTGTACAGGCTAGAGGAATATATGTTAAAAAATCTTCTGCCCGGTTTGTCGATGTGGGCGCTCGGTTATGGGGAGGGAATTGGGGCGGAAGCCTCGGATTATTACCTCTTTTATAATTGGCTGTTTGCCCAGTATGATCCGGATAATTTTACCGCCCAGATACGTTTAGGTTTTGACGTAAGGGAAACCAGAAATGTCTTGCATATCAGACCAAGTTTTTATTACAAATTTTTTGATAACCTGCTCAATGTGGGCGCATCGTTCTCTTATGCGCAGGATTTTGGCGAAGGTAAAATGTACAAGGATTCCCCTTATGCGTATATAGAGATTGAACCTAAGGTACAGGTTAATTTTAGCTCCAATGCCTATGTGGCGTTTGCGTATAATTACCGTTCCGAATACGGAAGAGAACTCCAAGCGCATAAGGACAAAGGTATTGAGCCGCTTAAAAAGAGACAGTGGGTTAATCTGCGTTTTTGTGTAGTATGGTGAGAAATTTTCTCACAAATTATAAATAAACAGGATTAAATACCGCATTGTAGGCTTTTTTTGGATTTAAGTAACGGTCAAAAAGGCATGGAGTTCCGGCGGAAAACCAACTGTTGTGATCGTCAATGCCCCACATAGTTACCCGCGATATGTAATCGGAATATTCCCGGTATATTCTGAAGAGCCGCGCATATATCCCGGCCTGTACCGTGGCATCATATTCGGACATGATAATGTCCTTCCCTTTACCTTCTTCATAACCGGCGGCAGTTAAATCCAGTTCGCTTATTGAAAGTTCAATGTTCAGAGACGTAAATTTTTCCATAGGCAAGCGTATTTTTTTTTCATCAAAATATTTAACTTGATGATGAGATTGAATACCCAACCCTTCGATAAGGTTTCGAACTTGTCCTGTTTCTTTTTTATACCGGTTATTTATGTCGTTAATCATTTTACATACCGCTTCGACTTTATACATATCATCATAACAAAAATAATCATTGTAATATATGGTAATATCGGGATCAGTTTCCCGCGCGGTACGGAAAGCTGTTTCGATGTAACTTGCGCCTAACGCTTTGTACCAAGGGGAATCGGTACGCAGACATTTTTTCCAGTCTCCAGCGTCACTTGCACAAAGACCGTCTCTCATAGCCTCATTTACCGCATCCCATGAATGAATCCTGCCGCGATAATGCGTTAATACGTCGGTAATATAATTTTTTAGGTTGTCTTCCACTTCCGTTCTTGTTCCTTCGGTCATCCATTCGGGAGTCCAATCATGCCATACCAGAACATGGCCGTGAACAAGCAAGCCGTTTTCCATCGACTTGTTCACCATTTGATCCGCGTATGACCAGTTGTACGCGCCGCCTCGGTTTGTCGTAAGCGAAGCAGGTTTTAGGTTGTTCTCTGGAGTAATAATATTAAAATGATTTTTTATAACGTTAAAATAAGCGCCGTCCATAAGCCTCTCGTTAATGATATTGCCGACAAGAAAATCATTCTTATATATTGAAGTTTGACCGATAGGTTTAAGCGGCGTTGTAGTTCTTACCAAATGTTTGTTTCTGCGTAAATCGCCGGGGGTAAACCCAAATTCCCGTTTAAAGCTAAGTATATACGCCTGCTCATAACTAAAGCCGTATTCCAGAGCAATGTCCAGAACGCTTAAACCGCTATATAACAAATCCCCTATGCTTGCCGATAATTTTCTGGAGCGTATATATGTTCCAATCGACTTTTTGAACGTTTGTTTAAAGAGCCTTTGTAAATGAACTGAGGACAGTGAAAATTCATCCGCCAGAATATCCGCGTTGATATCGTCTTTGAGGCCGCTTTCAATTTCGTCAAGGACGTTTTCTAAAACATCATTTGTTTTATACATTTTATTCCTTATTAAATATATATCAAAAAAATTTAAAAAAAAATGAACATTTTTGATCATTTTTTATACCCATTTACTATATTTATGCGAAGTTCCACCCGTATATTATATTTTCTTTTCCCATTTTTTATTAACCCATATTTTAACATTTTCTACGCTTTCTTCAAGTGTTAAATCTGTTGTGTCTAATAAATCAATTTCCGGTTTATTTTCTTTTCCGTAATTTTTAACCCAATTATTAAATTCTTTTTGTCTGTTAATATATTCTTTATCTTGACAATTTCTCCATTGAGGGCGTTTGATTAATCTTTTTTCTAATTCATCGTCTGAACAATAAATATTCAAATAATATATATTGGAAAAATATCTTCTTTCTGTTAACGGTTCTATATTTTCAGGAACTCCAAAACCAGCGCCGAATAACACTACAGGTCTGCCTGATTGTGATATATTTTTGGCTATTCTTAACCATGTTTCAAAAAATTTCCTATAATTGTTTTCCGGATTATTAAATTCATCCTGCCATATAATATCTGTTTCAAGTAAAACGACATTATCCATATTTCCAATTAATTCTTTTAATACTGCTGATTTTCCCGTTCCGCTCGCTCCCCCGACAATAAATAAAGGCATTGAAAAAAACTTATTTTTATACCCGCATAAAGGGCATATTGCAATATTATTAGTAATATCAACTTCTTTTTCCGCGCAATATTCACCGCATTGAAAACATACATTAACCATATATACTTCCTAAATATTCATATAATATTTTCTTTCACATATTGTTAGTATTATTGCGGCAATTAACCATATACTCCAACTTATTAACCATAACTTTATATTTGTAAAATTGCCGTAAAAAAAAGTTATAGCAGACGCATTTATTGCCGTATGAAATATTGTTGAAGTAATTAAATTATTTTGTATGCCTTTTAGTAAATATACAAATACAATTGAAATAGATATGGTAAAGATTACATATCCTATCATAAATAATAGCCCGTTTTTATAGTGAATTATATGCCATATGCCCCAAATTAATCCAACTATTATTGAGGACGTAAATCTTGAATATTTAAGTTCCAATGCCGGTTGAAGAAAACTTCTCCAACCTATCTCTTCTCCAATACTTCCAATTATTAATCCAAATAGGCAAGTAATTAGCGTTGGAAATAAGTTAGGCTGTATTTTTACATCAATGCCAATTAATATTCCAATATAATAAGTAAGCGTAAATAATGCTATTGGAATAATTATTGCGAGAAATGTTTTAACCAAAACAATTCTATTAAAACTTATTACTATTGGCCTAAATAAATCCCTGAATAATAATATGGTAGCAAAAAATGCTAAAGCGGGGGCAAATTGAGGCAGGTTAATACTAACTTTTTCAAACCGAATATTTGATTTTATATGGATAAACAACAAAATCAAATTAAAAACAAAAGCCAAAATTACAAAAAGAAACAATTTCCGATTCATTTTTCATGCTCATTTACTTTATTTTTTGAAAATATATATTTTGCCGTTCGCCCCTATAATCATCTTTTTCATCTATTTTTATAAATCCGTATTTTTCATAAAGATTTTTATGAGCGCTAACAATATATACTTTTTCAAATCCCAATGTTTTAGCGTAGGCCATTGCGCATAAAATTAATTTTTCACTTATTCTATTGCCGCGAAACTGTTCATTTACAAAAACAGCTTGAATATAAGGAGTATATTCTACATTGGGAACACTGTCCCTTTCATTAAATGAACAATGCCCTATAATGTTATTATTTTCAATTGCGACAAATATCCTTTCCCAATCCAAAAAATTATTTTTTTCCCAATTTTTTGCTATAATGGGGCTTTCCCGCCAAGATGATTTTTTTACAAAATCAATAAGTTTAGCCCAATATTCATCATTGTAAAAAACCTGCCTTATTTCCATAAAAACCTCCTTTATAAAATGTAAATAATTAATATTTACATTTTATTTCCTAACATAAAAAATAATGTTTTATTCAATCTTTTTGATAAAACGAAATATATGAGGCGTCGAACCATCCCGTACCGCCTCCTGCTTCAACAAGGAATTTTGCCTCGTACATATTTGTGCCTAATTTTAAGCCAATTTTTTCCCATGCTTTAAAATGTTCTGTTATTGAAATTGTTCCTTTCTGACGGCGTTCCTGGCGTATGCTGAAATATTGCGGGAAAGGGTCTTTACTGCCTTCTATATTGCCGGAACCGGCGGGTCTTGTGGCCTGATAAATGAAATAGGTTGCGCCATCAACAGAAAATTCTCCTTTTTTTACCGCTCCTCCTCCGATATTATGAGGCTGTATTATTCCCGTTCCATACCAATCGTCTACAATGTACCATTCTATCATCGGATTTTTTGACCAACCGTAAATTCCAAGATACGAGTGGCCTCCGGCAGTGCCATTGGCGGATCGTGTAAACTCAAAATTGCAAAAAACATTTCCGTATTCTGCGTATGGTTTTCCTTTATTCCAAAATAGCCCAACTCGTCCCAGAAAAGTATCCGCGTTATTCCATTCGGCTCTGAATGCCGCTCCGCCGCCTTTTTCCGGCCCGTACCAAATAAGCCGATTATTATTTCCGCTGGCGCTCCATATTTCATAACTATAGGGAGAGCCTTCTAAGGGCTTGCTTCCGTGGCTGTTGCCATTAAACACTATACCGGAAAATTCTATCTTATTGCTTGATTCTGTATTCTGTGTTTCCTTATTTGTTTTTTGTTCATCATTTTGTTTTGTTATCGCGCATGCGGCTAAAAAGCAGCAAATCAATACTGACAAAAACTTACCGGTTACGGATTGATTTTTCATTTTTATTCTCCTATATTGAATATAAATATACAGTAAATTATAAATGAATATTTTTAATCATTTCTTGAAATAAAAATGGAATGGCATACTCCAGTATCTGAAAAACGGTAAAAACGATTAAAATTGTTCATTTAAGTCTGAAAAAATGATTTTTTCGACAAATTCTGAAAATGATCAGTAATGTTAATTTTTTTTTGCTTATATCTGATATATTTATACATATAATATGAAAAAGCCCAAAAAAACATCTTTCGCAAGATTATTTACAAGCGTCACTTTACTCATAATTCTATCTATAACGGTATCTTTATCTGTAATCTTTTTTTATAACCTTCGCCATATTGTTACCAATTTGACTGAGTTAAATACAAAGACAAACGTCGCCCGTTCGCAAGATATGGTGTTGTCTTTTATTAAGGAACATGAAGAAGCTCTAAAACAATTCTCTGTCGGCATTACGCATCTTTTTAAGCAAACGACGGTTTCCACAGAAGCCGCCGCGGAATATTTGCGTGAGATTAAAGAGATAGTACCCAACAGTCTTGATCTGTATTTTACCAATAATCTGACGTGGAACAAGCCGGGCGGTTTTGCCGCGTTTGCCGGAGGATGGATTCCCGATGATGATTGGGATAATACCCAACGCTCCTGGTTTACCGACGCCAAGAAAACGCAGGGAAAAATTGCTTTTTCCGAACCCTATGTTGATTCTGAAACCGGCGACGTTATCATTACCCTTTCAATGACGGTTTTTGACGGCAAAGGAACTGACATCGGGGTAGCGGCGGACGATGTTGCGGTAAATGTTTTAAAAGAAATAATTAGCGCGATGCGCAGTTTTTCCGGGCAGGAAATGTATATTATTAACGCCGATGGGCTTTTTATTACCCATGAAGACATCAGCGCGGTTATGGAAAAAGATTTCTTTAATGAATTAAATCTTGATAAATACCGCTCCTCCGTATTGGGCAGCGCCGATTTTTTTAATATCGATAAAAATATTTTTATATATTCTTCAGCCATACCCCGTACCGGCTGGATTCTTGTGTCAACGATACCCTCATCTGTAATCTTTAATGACATAAATACGCTGATCCTGCGCCTGATTATTTTATGTATAGCGATGTTGGCGGTAGTTGTTTTTATATTAATCTTTTTTGTCGCAAAAAAAATAAGCTCTCCAATAAAAGCGATACATTCGGCTCTGGAAAAGTTAAAGGACGGGGATTTAACTGTAAAAGCGGACGTTAAGTCCCAAGACGAAATGGGGGAATTGTCAGGATTTTTCAATATGACCATTGAAAAAATCAAAAACCTTGTAGGGACAATAAAATATAAAATCAACGGGCTTAACCATACCAGTTTTGAACTATCGGCCAATATGGGAAAAACTTCTGCAGCCGTGCAGCAGATTTCATCTAACCTTGACAACATGGAAAATCTTATGGTCAAGCAGGAAAACGGCGCTGAAGAAGCCGGCAAGGCGGTAGGTGATATTAAGGATAATATTGACAGCCTTAACAAAATGATAGAAGAACAGACTGAAAGCGTAAATATATCGTCTTCGGCAATTGAGGAAATGACAGCTAACATTCATTCGGTAACCCAGACGCTGGCTGAAAACAGCAAGAACGTCAGTGTTTTAGTCGAAGCGTCTGAAAACGGCAAAACAGGACTCCAGACAGTCGCGCAGGAAATACAGGAAATAGCCCGTGATTCCGAAGGGCTTTTGGAAATAAATTTGTTGATGAACAGTATCGCGAGCCAGACCAATCTGCTTTCGATGAACGCCGCAATTGAGGCCGCTCACGCCGGAGAAATCGGCAAGGGCTTTGCTGTAGTCGCCGATGAAATACGCAAACTTGCCGAATCTTCGAGCAATCAGTCAAAAACTACCGCATCAATGTTGAAAAAAATAAAATCGTCCATAGACAACATCACTAAATCTTCCGATGACGTATTAAACCGATTTGGCGCTATAGACTCAAGCGTAAAAACAGTTTCAGAGCACGAACAAAATATTTTAAACGCCATGCGGGAACAGGAAACGGGCGGTAAGCAAATATTGGAATCCATAAGCCGTCTAAGGGACATAACCCGCTCGGTTAAAAAAGGCTCTGATGACATGGCTGAATCGGGAAAGACTCTTGTTAAGGAAACGGACGAATTCATAAAAACAAGCCAGGAAGCTGTAAACGGCATGAACGAGATATTGAAAGGCGTTAATCAGATAAGCGTTTCAGTCAGCCATGTAAATGACATGAGCATGGAAAATAACCGCAACTTTGACGCATTGAAACAGGAAACGCAAAAATTTAATGATACCGTTGGCAATGAGAAGAAAAAAATTCTAATAGTGGACGATGACGGTATTCATCTTGAAATGGTGGAAGCGTTATTGAGAAATGAGTATGACATATCAAGCGCCAAATCATGTAAAGAGGCGCTGGGTCTATTTTACCAAGGGCTTGTTCCCCAATTAATATTATTGGATTTAATAATGCCGGATATGGACGGGTGGAGTACCTATACAAGAATAAAAGCGATTGGCGGCTTGCATAATATCCCGATAGCGTTTTTCACGTCTTCAAATGATCCTAAAGACATAAAGCACGCGCAAGAAATAGGTGCGGTTGATTACATTAAAAAGCCATACAATAACGATGATCTGTTGCGCAGAATAGGAAAAATACTGAAAAAAGAGTAATATAAAAAAAGCGACTTATGCGGTTATTATCAATAAAAAATACATTACTGCACTACAGTTTCCGCGCCGCGTTTGTTTAACACGTTAAGCGAAATTAAATCAAGATACAAATAGTCGGAGTATCCGTCAGCTTCATATTGTTTCAGTATTCCTGTTGATTCAACCCAAGAGTCGGCTTTGGGATACGGTTTCACGTTGTCTTCGTCCCATTTTATTTCAAAGCCTACAATGCCGTCATTGCCGCAGCAGCCGGGACCGTAGCGGATAACAAAACAGTACTGGTCGCCGTCATAAGATTTTTCGTTCTTAAAAACGCCTTCAAGTTTGATTGTTTTTCCAAGATAATCTTGAGGGTTCAGATAGACATCGTTGACCTGCGTAATAAACATTTTTTCTTTTATTTCTATTACTTCTTTCTTGGGTGACATAGATTCAAAGCGGGCGTTTTCTTCAGGTGTTCCGAATTTATTGTTGTTCAATATGGTTTTAAAAACTAAAGAAAAACTGACTTTTTCATCTTTTCCCAAAACAGCGTTAAAATTTTCGATATTTTTCTTTGTTTTGGCGTAAGTAACAGTAAAAATTACGGCAGTTACCGCCAGTATGGCTGCGGCGATAGTTAAATATCTTTTACTCATGATTTTCCCCCCTTAATTTATTTATTGTTCTTGAATTACGCAAATTCTCGGCAAGATAGAAAAGTATAAATACGATTATGTTAATTGTTACAACGCTTGCGCCTGTAGGCGTGGCGTACAAGTACGAAATAATCACACCGGTAAAAAAGCACATAATAGAAATAATTGCGGCGCAGATGGTAACGCTTTTAAACTTTTTAAAAATACGCATGGAGCTTAAAGCCGGAAAAATTATCAAACTTGAAATAAGCATAGCGCCCATCATGCGCATTCCAAGCACTATTGTAAGGGCGGTTAAAAAAGCGATGAGCATATTGTAAAGCCCTGTTTTTATTCCGGAGGCTTTGGCAAATGTTTCATCAAAAGTTATGATAAATAATTTATTATAAAAGAGAATAAAAATAACCAGCACTACAATTGAAAGCGCGATGCTTAAATACACGTCTGCTTTTGCCATTGCAAGGATACTGCCAAAAAGATAATTGCACACGTCGGTGTTCATGCCCGTCGTTTGGGATATAATCACTACGCCAATGGCAAGAGAGCCTGTGGAGATTAGGGCAATCGCCGCGTCTCCTTTGATTTTGCTGTTTTCGCTCATGCGCAGAAGTAGAAAAGCTGCGGCTACCACTACCGGAATCGCGACGCTTAAAGGCGCGGCATGAAGCGCGGTAGCGATGGCGAGCGAACCAAAGCCGACATGGGAAAGTCCGTCTCCAATCATCGAGTAACGTTTTAAAACAAGGCTTACGCCGAGGAGGGCCGCGCAAACTGAAACAAGGGCGCCGACAATAAAAGCTCTGACAAGAAACGAGTAACTGAACATCTCCAATAAAACTTTTAACATCAAATTTCTCCTAAAAATTTTCTGCCTGTCTCGCTTTTTTTGTAATTATCCATACTGCCGAAAAAAAGCTGCTGTTTCTGCAAGTGCAGCACTTTTGTCGCGCAGTTTGCCGCTTCAATTTCATGGGAAACCATTATTACCGTCATGCCCGTTTCGCGGTTAATTTTTTCAAGCAAGGTGTTCAACTGCGCGCTAATCAGCGGATCAAGGCCGGCGAAAGGTTCGTCTAGCACGAGAAGTTTTTCTGCGGCGCAAAGGGAACGCGCAAGTAATACGCGCCTTTGCTGTCCGCCGGATAATTCCCTAAAACATCTATTTTTTAAATTCTCAATTTCAAGCAGACGCAGTTTTTCTTCCGCTGTGTGTTTTTCCGAATGGGTATAAAGCGGCCAAAAACCTTTTTTCCCCAAAATTCCCGATAACACAATTTCCATGACGCCAGCCGGAAAATCCTGTTTTGCGGCGGTCTGCTGTGAAAGAAAGCCTGTTTGAGACTGTTTAAAATCGGGGCTAAAACTGAGCTTCCCTTCCATTGGAGAGAGCAGGCGCATCAGCCCTTTGACAAGAGTAGATTTACCGGAGCCGTTTTCCCCGGCAATAAGGAGAAAGTCCCCGGCCTGAACGGAAAAGTTCAGGCCGCAGACTGTAATGTGTCCGTCATACCCGAAAGAAAGGTTTTGACAGTCTATTAGCATTTATTGCAACGCCTCTCTTAGATTTTCTACGTTACCGCGCATAAAGTCAAGATAACCAAGCCCTGCGTCAAAATCTTTTTTAGAGAGGTTATGAGATGCGTGAAACAGAAGTTTTTTTGCGCCCGTCTCTCCGCTGATTGTATCCGCCATTTTCTCGTTGGAAAGTTCGATGTGAAAAACGACGGGTATTTTTTCGGTCCTGATTTTGTCTATCAAAAATTTGATGGTACCCGCGCTAGGTTCTGTTTCCGTGGAACAGCCGGGAAACGCTGCAAAGTAAGTTAGCCCGTAAGCGTCGGCAAAATACCGGAATGGGAAGCGGTCGGCAAAAACGATTGTTTTTCGTTTTGCTGCGGCAATTACATCATTAAACGCCGCGTCAAGCTTCACTAATTCTTTGCAGTAAGAAACGGCGTTTTGACTGTAAAATTCAGCGTTGGCGGAATCGGCCTCGCACAGCGCTGCGTTTATTGCTCCGACAATCAGTATCGCGTTTCGGGGAGATGTCCAGACATGCTCGTCATATTCCGTTTCTTCTTCTTCCTCTGGCATTGCCTCCTCTTCCATGCCCTCGACGATTTCTTCTTCAACTACGTCAACCGCGTCCATCATGCGGACGATTATCATTTTTGACGTATCCATTGATTCAAGAATCCTGTCTACCCAAGCGTCGCTCTCACCACCCACATAGATAAAAACACCGCTGTTCTTAATGGTAATTATATCCTTAGGCGACGGTTCATAAGAATGGCTTTCCGCGCCGGGCGGCAGCAGCATATACAAGTTTACCTTGTCCCCCGCAATATTCCGCGCAAAGTCAAACGGCGGAAAATTAGTCGTTGTCACATTAAGCTTGCCGTCCGCATTGCGCGTAACAGCGTTTTTATTTTGTTTACAACCGCTGACTCCAAAAAGAATTGCGGCAACCGTTATCAATATTAAAATTGTTTTCTTCATTATAGTGTATACTCCTTAAAAATTTGTTTTATTAGTTTTAATTGTAAAAAAGAATCTCAGGTATTAAAACGAACTTTAAGCGTAACCGGAGAAAGGGTATAAGCGACTGATTCGGCGTCTTTTTTATGGATCTGACTTGGAAAGAAAAGAAAGATTGTAAAAAACAAACCAACTAACGCCAACTTGATTATTTTGATAAAGTACTTTGCCGCTTCAATTTGACGGCAGTGTGGGCAGTCGTGTTCTGTATGGTTATGGTCAAGGATAGCGGCAGTTTGATTAATTGTAAAAACAACCGAGAACGCGATACAAACCGCTAAAACAAGAAATAATTTTTTTCTTTTAAGGCTTGATGCCATAGGCTATTGTACATTAATTTGTCCGATTATGCAAATATTCATCTTTGTGATCTTTGTTCCTTAGTGATCTTAGTGTGAGTCTTTGGGGAAAAAACTTGCCCGGAAGAAGACTCGAACTTCCATGCTTTTGACGGCGCTAGTACCTGAAACTAGTGTGTCTACCAATTCCACCATCCGGGCTTATGTGAATACTCTATCGCGTTTTTAAACAAAGGTCAACTAATCGCTAATGGCCGTCTCAAGCGCGACTTCCATCATGCGGGTAAAGGTTGTTTGCCGCTCTTCGGATGAGGTAGCCTCCCCCGTGATCAGACTGTCTGAGATGGTCAATATACATAGGGCTTCACGGTTAAATTTGGCGGCTAAAGTGTAGAGTTCCGCGCTTTCCATTTCAAGGGCAAGGCATCCGTATTTTGCCCAGAGTTTCCATTCATCCTTATTCTCCGAATAAAACGTATCCTCTGATACTATCGGTCCCGCTTTTGGCTGGTATCCTTTAGAGACGGCGATATCCCATGCTGTTTTTAGCAGGGAAAACGTCGCGGTAGGGGCGTAACTTCTGCCGCCAAAACGGATATGGTTTGCGTTTGAATCGGTACAGGCTGACATTGCAAGCACAATGTCGCGTATTTTTACGTCTTTATTAATTGAGCCTGCCGTTCCGATGCGGATTGCCCGTTTTACCCCGTATTCCTGGAATAACTCATTTACATAGATAGAAATAGAGGGGATTCCCATACCGGTTCCCTGAACGGAAACTCTTTTTCCTTTGTAGGTTCCGGTATACCCCAGAATATTTCTAACGCTCGTGTATTGTACCGGTTTTTCCAAAAAATTCTCCGCTACAAATTTTGCCCTTAATGGGTCGCCGGGAAGTAATATTGTTTCGGCAATATCTCCCTCTTTCGCTGCAATATGAATCGACATTTTTTTTTCCTTTTATGTAATATTAATTAACAAATAAAAAAAATTCAATACTTAATTGAATTAGTATCAGGCGCGCTGCCAATTCATTTTTTCTGCCTTTTCAGCAGGCTTTTCGCCATCTCCAGAATAAATCCTTGAGTATCTGCCGTCAATTTGCTAAAAGTTTCCAAAAGCTCTTTTTCATAAGGCGATTGTACGCCGAACATTTCGCCTTTTCCGGTTCTCAGCCAGTCCTCGTCAATGGCAAAAGTAGCGCAGATTAGTTTTATGTTCTTGTCGGTGAGGGCGGTTTTATCTAATTCGATCATTGATAGGGCGGTCTGCGTCAGGCCAATTCTTCGGGCAAATTCTCCCTGTTTTAGCCCTAATGTTTTTCGAATAAGCCTGATTCTATCAAGTATAGTCATTTTCTCTAATTTAAGAATATAGGGTGTATTAAAAATTTACAATAAAAATATCAAATACTTAATAAATCATTGACAAATTTGTATATTATTGATATATTATTATCAATAATATACAAAAAGGAATTTTTATGCAAAACAACGAAGCCGAAGCTATTAGAATTTCCCGCCTTCTTACGCCGGAAAATAAGACTCAATTACTCACCTGGGTTAATTTGGCATTTTTTGCCGAGAATTCCGCAAAAAAATCTTTAGGGATTGACGCTGTTGTTGACGGCGTTTCCATATCAAAACCGCAGGAGTATTTCTGCGGAAAATTATTACGAAGGAGCAAAAAATGAAAAAATTGCAAAAATTGTGTGTGCTTGTGTTGATTGTGGGGCTTGTGGTGAGTTTCGCCGGGTGTGGGGATGATGAAGTTAAGGGAGGAGATGAATATGCCAAATATTACGAAGGCAGTTACAGGAATAATGTAAATGGCAGTGTTGAAGTTGTAAATAATACTTCTTATGACATGCTGTTATTTTCCGGCTCAGCAATTAGCATAAATTATATTGTTGGCGGCGTAAGGGCTTTTTCTACCAATACCGTAAATTTTTCCACTGAAGCTGATTATACCGTTGGCGGCTATAAAGTAATTCACGCGGTAAAAGAATTTGAATTTAAGGCAAATGGAGATAAATCAAGAATTGACAATTCCGCAATGATAACATACAGAGATGGCGCAAAATTCAGAACAAACATTGTTTCTACAACTGACGGCGCCTTTCAATACACCGTACACAACATGAATAGCCAATACGCGTTGGAACTTAGAAAGGATTCGCCTGAGGGTGAGAAGGTTGCGTATTTGGTTAGAGCGGAGAAAAACCGCGTTATTCACTCGCCGTCAAAAACCCCAATGACTTTATTCCCCGTATGGATCGCTTTTAATAATGTAACAAAAACTATTGTTCCTTTTTCGCCAAGCGATGCGGGTGACAGTTGGGAAGGAGAGAGGGAAGTTCAGCCTAAATCGCCTACCGAAGATGTTCCTACATACAGATTTCCTGACAGTAATATAGACATTAACTTTAATATCAATTTTTCGTTTGCGACTATACAAGTAAGGAATAATGCGGGAAGAGACGTGGTTTTCAGAATCGCTAATCAGGAAAAATTTCCTCAAAGCGGGTATAAGAATATAACCAGCGGTACAAGAGAATCGTATGAAATTATATCTGATGGAGAGGGATTAGACCTTAATCTTTCCATGCAAAACGGAGCTATGAAAATCAATGTAAGGTTTGAAGCGGCACCGGACGTGTTGCCGGTACTTGAAAACGGGTATGTATATTCGGTAAATCTTCAGCTTGTTGATAACGCGCCGCCGTCTCAAGCGTCAAGTTATCGAGCATGGCTGGTAAAAGGCGCGGCCTTAGACAAAAATGATCTTTTAGTATCGGCATCGAACTGATAACAAGTTTCAGGCTGTCCTCTTAATTGCGGGCAGTCTGAATTTTACTGAATCACATTAATAAAACTGTGAACACGGTATTGTGATTAAACGTGAAGGAACTAAAATGAAGAAGCATATATTACAAATAATCTTCCTCATTTTTTTTCTTGCGTGTTTCCTTGTCTTGTGTAAAAATACGCCAAATAATGATGAAGAACAATCAACAACCGCAAAAACCGCAAATGTAACATTTTTTAATGAATCAAGGTATAACCTTAAAATCCACAGGGATAATTTCGACGGCCCTGTGCTGTTGGAACTGCCTAGAAACAGCAGTGCAAAAACAATTTCCGTCCGTGTCAGCGATAACAATGGTATCGGTACAATGTTTTCTATTGAATATATCTGGGTTATACAGATAATTGAAAGTCTAAACGGAGAAATTAAAGAAGTAGAAGTTAGCGGAACTGATCCCGGTTTGCAGATTCCCAGTGTGATAGAAGCTGACAAGCCGTGTACTATTCAAATTCCAGATCCAAAAAACATTGAAATTAGATCGGCGTATATGACAATTAAAAATGCCTATATTTTACCTTGTGAACTTTATTATTTGGGGACGACGCTTAGACAGACCGACAATAATATTCCAATTGCTCCAGATAAAACCGGTATCTACAAAAATCGTTACGTTCTTCCGGCTGAAGGCGAACTGTATCAAAATTATCGAGTTGGCACTGTATCTGAAAGCGTGCCTATTCCTGATTTTCTTATGAAGAACGGCGTTATTTATCATTTTAACTATAACGGAATTAAAGTAGAAAAAATTAAAGAAGAAAACATTGTTTTTAACAGAAAATAGGAGAAACACAAAATGAAGAAACTTTTTGCATTGACAATCATACTTTCAATTATTATTACAACTTGCGAAGATTCTCCCAATTACGGTGAAATCGGAAAAACAGGACCCGGCGGCGGTATTATCTTTTTTGCCGAAGGCGGCCAGTATAAGGAATGTAGCGGCGAATTGGGCAATTCTACATGGGATGCTGCGGTGGCGACAGCCAGAAATTATAAAGGCGGCGGTTTTACTAACTGGCATTTACCGGATAGGGGAGAATTGGATTTAATGTACAAAAATCTAAAACAAAATGATTTGGGAGGGTTTTCTAATAATTATTACTGGTCTTCAGTTGCGGATAATAGTTCTAGTGCGTATGTGTATGTTCAGGATTTCGGAAGCGGCAACCAGTACTGTTTACAAAAATCTTTTTCGTATTCAGTCCGCGCCGTTCGGTCTTATGATAATATACCCGTTACTCCAACAGTAAACACAACGCTTAAAATTAAAAACGAATCATCTACCGATATTTCAGAAGTTATCTGGCAGGGTGTTTCTTTTGCCGAAAACACAACTGAAAATTCAATAAGAAAAGGCACAACGGTAACAAAAACAGTTCAACCCGGAAGCGGGTATATTTATTTTAAGCGAAGCACAAACCCCATTGCCGCGCGAACATCAATTTTGGTTGTAATAGCAAAGGATGAGCAAAAAGAATTTACATTTTTAGATAATACAAGTATTGTAGACGTAGATAATCCGAATAACACCGGGACGCTAAATGATTTACAGCCGATACTTACAACACTTAAAATAAAGAACGAATCTCTTACAGAGATTACCGACGTTATTTGGCAAGGTGTTTCCTTTAAAAACAATCAATACGAAAATTCAATCAAACCTGGCACAAATGTAACCGCAACTGTCAGTGCCGGGGGCGGTTACATCTTCTTCAAACGAAAATCAAACCCCATTACCGCGCGGACCAATGATATGGTTATTATTGAAAAATATCAACAAGAAGAATTTACCTTTTCCGACACTATGCTCATAGTTGAAGTAAACAACCCAAATAATACAGGGACGCTCCACGATTTGCCAAGTACGGTAGTATTTTGGGATGATGCCGAAGGGGAGATGCAGCAGTATTATTTAAAACAAAGTTTTGTAGGGTATTATAAAGACGGGTCTGAGTTGCTTAGTACTTCTTCTAATAATTTTTATACGCCCAAAAATGGAAATAAATCAATCGCTGTCGGCGGCACTAATACTGCATTGCTTCAACTTAAAATAAATCTTGAGAAAAGAGCTAGATTTTCATTTTGGTATGCCAATAAATATATGAATGCTAATGGTACTGTTTTCTCAATCAACGGTATAGAAAAAGCAAAATGGGTTACCGATATTAACTGGTCTTTTATGACATTTGATCTTGATCCAGGGGAAAATAACATAATATGGGCAAAAAAAGACGGATATTATTCTGGTTATCCTGTTAATTTTTACTATCTTTCCCTTGACGACATTTTAATTTACTACACTGAATAGGCGTGCAGCTTTATAAAAAATAAAAACGTGATATAATCCACCCCATACAAATATTTTTTTTAGAGGGTTATATGCCTGACAATATAGAAAAAATCATTAAAGACATTGATTTAGCCATGAGAGAGAAAAAAATACTTCTGACAAAAGAAGATAAATCCCGTTTAAGACTTTGTTTAAAAGAAAAAAAAGACATTCAGGATATAATTCAAGAAATTGTAATAAAACATTCTTTTAATGAAGACTATGTTTTAATTCGGAAAATAAAGGACTAAATTCTTAAGACGAGGCTATCCTGTTTTTCGTGTAAATGGAAACCGGTTGCGCCGAAGTATGCTTGCCGTTTCTGTCAATGGCCTCAAGCGGCGGAACTTTCCATCGGATTCAGATAGCCGGTTTGTACGCAAATATTAAAAAGATACCTTGTGATTTTTTCTTCGGTTGTTTTTACGTTTCCGTTCCTGCTTCGCGTAAACCGAACCAGATATTCATCGTCCGTTTCGTTCAGAATATCAACAAATTCCGAATTGCCCGATAAGCATTTAATACTATAACGTTTCATATTTATAATATCGGAAGATTATTCGCCCCTCTTGAGATTATTAGCCGGTTTCTTTATAATAATAGAATGAAAATCCGGTTAAAAATGTTCCTTGTCGTACTGCCTTTAATCATCGTCCCGCTTGTCCTTGCGGAAACTGCGTCTTATTTTCAGGCTGTAAACGGGGTTACCCGCCTCGCGAGAGAGCTTTTAGGGTTCAAACTTAGAGAACTGGAAAAATTCGCGGATAGCCAATGGGCGCTTTTAGTTGATAACAATTTCGCCGGAAGGCCGGAAATGGTCGAAGCTGCAAAAAAAGCCGTGGAGCAATACGAGCGCAGTATTCTTTTAAGCGACACTGAAATTATCTTTGCACTAGATAAAACCGGAAAGGTGGCTATATCTACCTTCGGGGATGGTTCTGGATCAGAATTATCCCCTTCCGAGTCAAAGACGTTATTGCAACTTCTAAATAGTGAAAAACAGGGATTGCAAACTGCCGTCATAGGCGGCGAAAAACGTATTTTTCAGTCTTTCTATTTTACCCCGTTTGACTGGTATATTTTAATCAGCGAAAAAGAGCGGGTATTTTACGCGGACGCGAATTTAATTACCGTGCAGACAATTATCACTTTGGTATCTGCGGTCGCTGTTGCCGTTTTTATGCTTATCATTGTCACGCGCCGCTTGACAAATCCGCTGGGACGGGTTGTTAAAACAATGGAGTCGATTATTGAAACGGCTGATCTTTCGTCTAAAGTTGAAGTTGAGTATAACGATGAAACAGGCATTCTCGCGCAGACGTTCAATAATATGACTGGAGAATTGGACAGGGCGTATTCGCAGGTAAAGCGCTACGCGTTTGACGCGGTTCTTGCCGGTAAAAAAGAAGAACGTATCCGTCAGATTTTCCAAAAATACGTGCCGAATGACGTAATCGAGCGCTTCTTCGCGTCCCCCGAAAAAATGCTTGTGGGAGACAACCGCCGGCTCTCAATACTCTTCTCTGACATCCGCTCCTTTACTACAATTTCCGAAGGAATGGCCCCCGATGATTTGGTACACTCGCTTAACCGCTATTTTTCGGGGCAGGTTGACATTATCTACAATAGAAAAGGAATTGTAGACAAATACATAGGCGACGCGATTATGGCTATTTGGGGCGCCCCCGAAAAACACGAAGATGACGCTCTGCAATCGGTCCTGTCGGCTCTTGAAATGACGGACGCTGTTTTAAAATTTAATGAAAACCAGCGCAAGCTTGGCAAGTGCGAATTTAAAATCGGCATAGGCATTAACTTTGGCGAAGTAACTGTTGGCAATATCGGCAGCGAGCGCAAAATGGATTACACGGTAATCGGGGACGCGGTAAATTTAGCGTCGCGGATGGAAGGGCTGACAAAAACTTACCACTCAGGAATTTTGATTTCAGAAAGCCTGTTTGAAGAATTGCGAAAAACTGCGCCTGACGCGGGCCTTAATTACAGGCTCCTTGACACTGTGGCGGTTAAGGGTAAAACCAAAGGTGTGAGAATCTTCACGGTAAAAAAAACACTCTCGCCATCTGAGCAAAAAGCATGGCCTTTGCATAATCAGGGAATGAAACTTTATTATTCGCGTTCCTTTGCCGAAGCGGCGCAAAAATTTAAGGAGACGCTTGAAATATTACCCGATGATTTTAATGCTGACAATCTGTGTAAAAGGTGCGTTGAATACGCGTCAGCGCCGCCGCCCGCCGACTGGAACGGCGTGGAAGTAATGAAAACTAAATAGTGGGGGAATTATGGGCAAATACGTTCTTTCGTTGGATCAGGGGACTACAAGCTCTCGGGCGATTCTTTTTGATCATAAGCAAAATATCATCGCGGTAGAGCAGAAGGAGTTTACCCAGATTTATCCGAGTGAAGGCTGGGTGGAGCACGATCCGATGGATATATTTTCCTCCCAATACTCCGTAATGACTGATATTGTTACAAGAGCGAATATTAAGGCGAGTGATATTGCCGCCATCGGAATAACAAACCAGCGTGAGACGACAATTCTTTGGGATAAAAATACCGGCGCGCCAATTTACAACGCGATAGTGTGGCAATGCAGAAGAACGTCGGCAATAGTCGATGCTCTAGTAAAAGACGGGCTTGGCGAATATATAAAAAAAACTACGGGGCTTGTTCCAGACGCTTATTTTTCAGGCACTAAAATTAAATGGATACTTGATAACGTGCAAGGCGCAAGGGAGAGGGCGCAAAAAGGCGAGATACTTTTTGGCACAGTCGATACATGGCTAATCTGGAAATTATCAGGCGGCAAGGCCCACGTGACGGATTACACCAACGCCAGCAGAACGATGATATTCGACATTCATAAACTTGATTGGGACGATACCCTTCTTAAAACTCTGGAAATTCCGCGCTCCATGCTTCCGCAGGTAAAGCCGTCTGGCGCGATGTTAGCCTCCGCTAATATTAACGGCGTTGAAATTCCCATTGCGGGAGACGCGGGGGATCAACAGGCGGCGCTTTTTGGGCAGTGCTGTTTTGAGAAAGGAGACGCAAAATGCACCTACGGCACCGGCTGTTTCCTGTTAATGAATACCGGTACTGACGCATTAGTCAGCGGGAATGGGCTTTTAACCACCATTGCCGCAGGCTTCAGCGATAAACCGCAGTACGCGCTTGAAGGTTCAGTCTTTACGGGCGGCGCTGTTATTCAATGGCTGAGGGACGAATTGCGCATTATTACAGACAGCGCGGACAGCGAATACTTCGCGGAAAAAGTAAAGGATACGGGCGGCGTCTACCTCGTCCCCGCTTTTACCGGTCTTGGCGCCCCGTATTGGGATATGTACGCCCGCGGTTGCATAATCGGTATCACGCGCGGAACAAAAAGAGCGCACATTATAAGGGCGGCGCAGGAATCCATCGCCTATCAGGTAATGGATCTTTTAAAAGCCATGGAAAGCGACCTTGACATAAAAATAAAGGAGTTAAAGGTTGACGGCGGAGCGAGCAGGGATAAATTTCTTATGCAGTTCCAGTCCGATATGTGCCGTGCGGCCATTGTGCGCCCGGTTATTAGGGAGACGACCGCACTTGGAGCGGCGTGTTTAGCAGGAATCACCGTTGGGTTTTGGAGAAACCTGGCCGAGGTAAAAAACCGCTGGCGGCAGGAGACTGTTTTTACCCCTAAAATTGACATGGAAAAGCGTGAAAAACTGGTTACGCTTTGGCATAAAGCGGTGGAAAGAAGCCGCGGTTGGGCTTGATATTTTTCTTGTTTTCTGGTAAATAATAGTTAAGCCATGAAGTACTTCAATCCTGCGAATTTAGCCGTAATTGCGTGTCCCGGTGGGGAAATTTTCGCTGATGAGGTAATTCAACACCTTCATCGTAAATACCATTCTAGCCGCAAACAAACGGTGGAAGACATTTCAAAACGTTACAATTTAAGCGCGGATCAGGTAGACCTGCAAATAGAGCTTATAAATAAAATTGTCGCGCGGGGAACCGCGTCCCAAAGCGGCACTGTAAAAAATAGCGCACCGTTTAAAATTCCCGTTAAATTTTCATTATTTCCAAATGGTGAAATAAAATCTGAAATTCAGGAATCGATCCGCGGTAAAGACATATATATTTTTCAGGATGTGGAGAACCACTACCCTGTAAAATTTTCAGGCGAAGTTGTAAATAATCTGTCCATAAATGATCATTTAATGACCATTTTTGTCACGATTGACGCCGTTCATCAGGCTGGGGCGGAGCGTATTACCCTTGTAATACCGAATTATCCGTATTCGCGCCAGCACAAGGCGAAGGGCAGGGAAGGGCTTACCGCGAGCAGAATCGGTAAAATTTTTGAAAGCCTTGGGGTAGACCGAATTATTACGCTGGATATTCATTCCAGGGACATCATGAATATTTTTAACGATTTACGCCTAGAAAATCTTCATGCCAGCTATCAAATTATTCAAACTCTGATAAATATGGATGATATTCTAAACGACGATTTTGTCGTTGTTTCCCCCGACACAGGCGCGGTAGACAGGAATAAATTCTACGCGTCCGCCCTAAAAAAGCCGCTGGCGTTGATATACAAGGAAAGGGATTATTCCAAATTGTCAAAAGACGCTACCCAGTCCAATATTTCGCAAATACGCCTTCTTGGCAACGTGAAGGACAAGACCGTCTTCATGGCGGATGACATTTTAGGGACAGGCGGCACTTTGATAAAAGGAATGAAGCACCTTAAAGAAAACGGCGCGCGCAGGATTATCTGCGCTATCAGTCTGCCTCTTTTCTCCGGTAACGCCATTTCCCACTTTGATGAAGCGTACAGCGAAGGCCTGTTTTACCGCATAATCGGGACAAACGCCGTCTATCAGGAAGAAGTTGTAAAGCGCGAGTGGTATGTCAACGTCAATATTTCGCGTCTTTTCGCGGACGTAATTTCCCGCCTTCACCAAAACCAGTCAGTTTCAAGCCTGTTGGATAACGCCGGCATAATAAACCGCCTCCTTTCAAAGAAGACTGAGCTTCAAAATGAACTCCCTTTTACTCACACTTAATCGTCAAATCCCCACTCCCTTCTTCTTTTAGTGTGAAATCTTTTCAATAAAAATTACATAACAAAAAAACCGTGTAAGTTGACACGGTTTTTAATAAATTTCAAATAAATTTGAAATTTATTTTTTTGATTTGGGTGTTTTTTTTGTCTTGGGTTTTGCTTTAGCGGCGGTCTTTTTGCCTGCTTTTTTTACAACGGTTTTTTTCTGTTTGGCGTACTTGCGGTTCAGATTAGCCTGATATTCGCTGCAGGCAGGACATAAGATGTAGCCTTTTTTTACTTTGCCTCCGCATCTTGGGCATTTACCCTTTGAAATGCGGTCGTTGTACCTTTCTTTTCGCTGTTCGTTAATTTCATCTCTGTGCGCTTCTCGATACCTTCTTTGTCTTTCCCTGTTTGCCAGGCGTGTCTTTGCATCAGTCATTTAAAAATTTCTCCTTTTTTTTAAGTGATATATTTTAGTATAGCACATAATAATTTTTTTGTCTATAGTTATTATTAGAATTATATATAAAGGTGATATATGTCTGTCTTTTTTAATCTGGACGCAAGAACAAAATTGTTTTTTGTTTTACTGCTTACATTTTTGATTTTTTTAATTAATACTCTTGTTGCCACCGTCTGTTTGTTGGTATCATTTATTGTTATTCGTTTTTCTGCAAGAATACCGCTTAAAGGTTTTAAATACTTAAAAAATCTAACATTGTTAGCAATTTTTATTATTTTCATTCAAACACTGTTAGGTCCCGGCGAAACATACATCGTAAAGCCTCTTTTTCCCGCGTTGTTTCCGTTTTTAGGCGGCATGGGTTCGTTAAAATGGGAAGGTTTTATCCTCGGTATTGTGATTATATGCCGTCTAGCAGTTTTAACGCTTCTTTTGCCAATGTTGACGCTGACAACTTCTCCTCATCAAATAAGCGACGGGCTTTGCGCTCTTGGCGTAAATTATCGAGCCGCCTTTGTAATAACTTCTGCGATAAACCTTATTCCGGCTTTTAAAGGAGAGGCTCTTTTAATTATGGACGCGCAAAAATTACGAGGAATGCGCAAATTCGGGATAAAATCATATATAAACCTGCTTGTTCCGCTGATGTTAGGCGCAATGCGTAAGGCGCAAATGTCCTCGATTGTAATGGATTCCAAGGCGTTTGGCGTTTACAAAACAAGAACATGGCTTGAAAAACCAAAAATGAAAACTTTAGATTTTTTCTTTATCGCG